>NZ_JBCITM010000014.1:0-96462 GCF_039414295.1 Anoxynatronum sibiricum
GCCACTATCCTTGATAATAGAGGATAGGAATACCCTTTCTCAAAGCAATATCACCCCTCAAAACTGATTCTAAGCGCAAAAAAGCCATGTTTCATCTCTAAAACATGACTTTTTCGACAACCTCAAGGTTCTTGAAGGTTTTCAAGAACCTTTTTCTTGACAAAAGACCACTGGGAAAGAAGAAGCGGCATCGTTTACGAAAGAGGGCGTGAGTACCTGTTAATCAAACTATAAGAAGGCGGTCGGTTTCTAAAAAAAGAAGTAAAAGCCAGCCGTCGTGTTAAGCGGCACATAAGATAGCAAGGCTTTCGGCTCAGATGAGACCGAAAGCCCGATGGCAACTGCGAAAAAAGTATTGAAATATTATTCGGGCTTCTCAGAGGATTCCTCCGTGTTGGACTCCAGTAATTCCATGAGATTAACATTCTCGCCCGTATCACATTCACCATGAAGCGTCAGACGGTCTTCTTTCTTCAGGTAGGTGCCCACAGCGGGTATGTTGGCCCGGTAATAATCGGGGTTGGCGAAGGTGACTTCTTCAGGAGCCAACACAGCCACCAGCTCGCTGCCTTTCTTGGACTTGATTACCTGAATCCCCATGGCGCTGCGGGTGGTCTTGAGATTGATCTGAGCGGTATCAAAAATCAGCACTTTGTTAATATTACTCACCGCCACCAGCCGGCAGTCTTCCTGGAAAAACCGGATGTCCCGCAGGGCCGGGTCGCCGTAGGCATTAGCCAGTACTTTCCGGTTAGTCTTGGTTTCGTAGGCGGAAAGAGGAATTTTGGCGGCTTTTCCGCTGCTGAAGGCGAAGAACATCATACCGCTGTAATCAGTGGTGGCGACCATATAGAGGATTTTTTCCTCTGGTTCCATGGGCACCAGATTGGGCAGGTAGTTCCCCAAATCACTGGCCTTGGAATCCTCCAGCTCATAAAGCTTCAGCTTGTATGCTTTTTGACGGTTGGAGAAAAGGATCAGGTCTCCCCGGTTTTCTCCGTCCATTTCCTGAATTAGGCAGTCTTTGGGTTTCAGCTTCTGCTCAAAATTGCCACGCAGGGAGGTGAGGGGGATTTTTTTCAGGTAACCGTCCCGGGTGAGGAACACCTTCAGGTTGTAATCACTGATCATCAGCACAGGAGATGGCTCGGGCAGCTTGTCCTGGGAGACAATGGCGGTTTTTCGCGGCTGGCCGTAGGTATCGGCAATGCGCTTCAGCTCTTGGGCGATGCGTTTTTTCTGCTTGGCCGGGCTGTCGATGAGGGCGGTGAGTTCTTTGATGGCTTTTTCCAGATCCTGGATATTCTTAGTCTGCTTCAGCAGGTATTCCCGGTTCAGATGGCGCAGTTTGATTTCGGCCACGTATTCAGACTGTATTTCATCAATGCCAAAGGCATCCATCAGATTGGGAACCACCTGTTTTTCTTTATCGGTGTTTCGAATGATGGCAATGGCCTTGTCGATGTCCAACAGAATCACTTCAAGCCCCTTCAGTACATGGAGCTGTTTTTCCTTTTCGCTACGTTCAAAGATCAGCTGCCGTTGCAGGGTGTCCATTCTGAACTTCAGCCATTCTGTCAGAATACCCTTCACTCCCAGCACCTGAGGACGGCCATCGATGATCAGGTTGAAGTTGCAGCTGAAAGAGTCTTGTAGAGGGGTCTGGCGGAAAAGCCGTACCATCACCCGTTCCGGGTCAACACCCTTTTTCAGATCCAGGGTGAGTTTGAGACCTTTCAGGTCGGTTTCATCCCGCAGGTCGTTGATTTCTTTCAGGCTACCGGATTTGATGAGGGCAGTGATTTTTTCCATGATGGCTTCAATGGTGGTGGTATAGGGAATTTCAGTGATTTCGATGACATTATCTTTTGCATCGTAGTGATAGACAGAGCGGAGGGTGAAGCTGCCCAGGCCCGTCTCGTAAATGCGCCGCAGCTCGGCTTTGTTTCGCACAATTTCGCCGCCGGAGGGAAAATCCGGGGCCTGGAGGGCTTCATACATGCCTTCCACATCATCGTCAATGAGTTTGTTGGTGGCTTCGCACAGTTCCACCAGGTTAAAGGGACAAATATTGCTGGCCATGCCCACGGCGATTCCCTGGTTGGGGTTCGCCAGAATGCTGGGGAAGGTGACGGGGAGCAGGGTGGGTTCTTTGGTGGTGTTGTCGTAGTTGGGCACAAAGGGTACCGTGTCTTTGTTGATGGCGGCAAAAAACTCGGTCATCACCGGCATCAGCTTGGCTTCGGTGTAACGGGGAGCGGCGAAGGCCATGTCCCGGGAGTAGGCCCGGCCAAAGTTTCCCTTGCTTTCCACCAGAGGCATCAGCAGGCTCTGGTTTCCTTTGGTCATGCGCACCATGGTTTCATAAATGGCCATGTCGCCATGAGGGTGAATCTTCATGGTCTGGCCCACAATGTTGGCCGATTTGGTGAGGTTTCCCTTTAAAAGGCCCATGCCGTACATGGTGTAGAGGATTTTTCGGTGGGAAGGCTTCAGCCCGTCAATTTCCGGGAGGGCCCGGGAGATGATGACACTCATGGCATAGGGCATGTAATTGGTTTCCAGAGTGTCCACCACATTGAGTTGTTGTACTTTCGGGTTTTTCAAGGGACATCTTCCTTTATCTCAAAGTAATCCAGCTATCTAAAGCATTTCAGCTGTTTAGGCGGAATCCGGCATCACCAGCGTCACCAGCATCGTAAGCGCTGCAACATGGGGTGCTGCCGGCGGGACACCTGATGAAATTAGTCAATATCCACCTGGGCCAGGTAGTCAGGCCCTTTTTCTGTAATGAAAAGCTTGCGGCCCGGCAGGTTGTTCCCCAGCAGCACATCAAACATTTCCTTGGTGGCGGCAGCCTCAGAGGGGGTGACCTGAATGAGTCGGCGGGTTTCAGGATTCATGGTGGTTTCCCACATCATCTGGGGTTCGTTTTCGCCCAGTCCTTTGGAACGCTGCAGGCGGAAGTTGCCCTTGATCTTTTTCAGAATCTGTTCCTTTTCCCGTTCGTTGTAGGCGAAATGGGTTTCGCTCTTTTTCAGATCGGTGATTTCAAAAAGGGGAGATTCAGCAATGTACACATAGCCTTCTTCAATGAGCTGGGGAGTGAGCACATACAGCATGGTGAGAATCAGGGTGCGAATCTGAAAACCGTCCACGTCGGCATCGGTGCACAGAATGATCTTATTCCACCGCAGCTTGGTGATATCAAAGGTGGCCAGGTCAGAATGGCGGGATTTGATTTCAACGCCACAGCCGATGACTTTCAATAAATCAATGATGATATCGTTGGCGAAGATCTGCTGATAGCTGGCCTTCAGGCAGTTGAGAATTTTACCGCGTACGGGGATGATGGCCTGAAAATCGGCATCCCGGCCCATTTTGGTGGAGCCAAGGGCCGAATCGCCTTCCACGATGAACAGCTCCCGCTTATCGGGGTCTTTGCTGCGGCAGTCCACAAACTTTTTCACCCGGTTTCCCAGGTCCATTTTGCCGTTTAGCTTCTTTTTGATGTTCAGCCGTGTCTGTTCCGCGGTTTCCCGGCTTCGCTTATTGGTGAGCACCTGCTGCAGAATCTTCTCCCGGTCCTGTTTGTTCTCAATGAAGTAGATTTCCAGCTTTTCCTTGAGGAGGGCCGTCATGGCCTGCTGGATAAACAGGTTGCTGATGGATTTCTTGGTCTGGTTGGCATAGCTGGTCACCGTGGAGAAGGAATTGGAGAGGAGGAGCAGGCTGTCTTCGATATCGGTGAAAAGAATTTTTTTCTCGTTCTTACGGTAGAGATTCTCATCCTTTAAGAACTGATCAATGACCGCCACGAAGGCATTTTTCACCGCCCGGTCGGGGGCACCGCCATGTTCAAGAAAGCTGGAGTTGTGGTAGTACTCAATGAGGGGCTGCTGATTGTTAAAGCAGAAGGCGATTTCCATTTTCACCTTGTACTCCGGTTTGTCTTCACGGTCACGGCCGGTGGCGGTACGGGTGAGATGGCGTACTTCGGTGAGTTCCTGCTCTTTGCTGATCTCCCGGATATAATCCAGAATACCGTTGGGATAACAGAAGGTCACGGTTTCATCCGTCAGATGGTCGTGAAAGAGAAAGGTGATGCCGGCATTTACCACCGCCTGGCGCTTCAGGGTTTCCAGAAACCATTCCCGGGGAATGGCAATTTCGGTGAACACATCAAGATCCGGCAGCCAGTGGATCCGGGTGCCGGTTTCGATGGAGGAGCCGGTGAGTTTCTCGCTTTTCAGACCTTCTGGGTTAAGGCCCTTCTCAAAGTGGAGGGTATACCGGTGGCCGTCCCGCACCACCTCTACATCCATGAAAGTCGATGCAAACTGGGTGGCACAGGCACCCAGGCCATTGAGGCCCAGGCTGTATTCGTAGGTGAGGCCAGTCATGTTCTGGTATTTGCCGCCGGCATAGAGTTCGCAGAAAACCAGTTCCCAGTTGTAGCGTTCCTCCCGGGGGTTGTATTCCAGGGGAATGCCCCGGCCATGGTCGGTGACCTGAATGGAGTGGTCGGCAAACCGCTCCACTTCAATGGTGTTGCCGAAACCTTCCCGGGCTTCATCAATGCTGTTGGCCAGAATTTCAAAAACGGCATGCTGGCAGCCGCTGATATCGTCGGAACCAAAAATGACACCGGGGCGCAACCGCACCTTGTCGGGTCCTTTCAGGGAAGAAATGCTGTCGTTGTTATAGGCTTGCTGGGTTTTTACCATAGGTTCGTTCCTTTCCTGTGAAAATCAAAGTCCATGTATGATCATATCACAAGTGGCTGCGATATTTCAAAAGACGGTTTCTTTTCCGATGCCATTATAATACATCAGACCAAAAGATGATAGTTGTTTCATAGAAAGAAAAACCGCCTCAGTGAATGGGGCGGTGAGGATGAAGACGAATGCGAAGACGAAGGCGCGAAAGGGGGAAAGTTACTCGGTGGCGGCAGGGGATTCACAAAAGTATCGCATGCTGGTTTTTTTCAGTTCCCGGAGGCTGGTAAGCAGCTGGTAGTGCTGAATGCCGGTTTCAGCCGCCAGCTCCTGAACGAAATCAAGGCAGGCAGCTTCGCTGGTGCCGTGAATCATGGTAAACAGGTTGAAGGGCCAGTTGGGCCGGGTGGGGCGCTGGTAACAATGGGAAATCTCAGGGCGGGCAGCCATGTGATGACCTGTGGCGGTGGTCAGGTGCTCCGGCACCTGCCACACCACCATCACATTATGGGTGTAGCCCACCTGATGGTGCCGAACCACGGCTCCCAGGCGTCTGAGAAGGCCTTTTTCCTGAAAGAGGCGTACCTTTTCCAGCAGGGCTTCTTCAGAGAGATGCAGCTGTTGTGCAAGGGTTTCGTAGGGGTTAAGGGTTTGGGGCAAATCCTGCTGCAGGGCTTTGATGATTTCTTTATCCAGTGACGTCAGGGTCATGAAGGGTCTCCTTTCGGAAGTTGAGTGATTCTGAGGATGCTGGTGGAAAGGGGTGTCCTGGTTCATCCATTAATAGGGTGCCGGCTGATTATATTCCATCTCAATGACTTCAAAGCGAAACCAGTTGAAGTCTCCTTCAGGTAGTTTCCAGGTGACTTCTCCCTTAGTCGGAACCATCATGCCATCAAAGGAGCGATAATCACTGACGGGAACCGCCCATGTGTGCAGACGAAAGGCACCGTTAAATTCTCCATAACGTTCAGCCTCGAACTTCACGGCAGCGCCATCACTGTTGAAAGTGAAGATGCCAGAGGCCTGTACATCTTCGTAAGTCATGGTCGCTTTCGCATGAGTGTCATCAATTGTTTCCCAGACGATGTAATCTTCCAGGGCGGCTGACGGAAACCACATGGTCTCAGCTAGATATCGCAGCATTGTTCCCTGATCAATTTCCGCTCCTTTGGCATCGGAGAGGGTGATCAAAGAAAGGGGTTTAATCAGCATGTTTCCATGACCGTGATCATATTTGTCTCTTGCGGCAATATGGATGAACGGAGCAGCCTGAACACGTGCTCTCCAAATGAATCCAGGTGTTTCGGAGGTGAAGTATTGCTCGGCTTCCACAGGCATCCATGACTGATCTTTTCCCAATCTCATGGAGGCTGTCTGCTTCAGTCGAACAGTGGCAATTTTCTCTCTGCCTATGATCCCACTGTATTCCAGCCATGCCTGCACATTCTTCGGCAGGCCTTCAAGGTCTTCCTGGGTCACAAGCTCACCCTGATGCTGCACTTGATGAAAGAGCATCTCCACTTCCTGCTTCACATGCTGCTTAAAGAAAAGATGGGCGATGCTTGAAGCAGCTATCAAGGTTAACAGGAGCACCACAAGGACGATGCCAGCTTTGAGAACTATTCTTTTTATCATGGGATCCTCCAGTAAAGAAAAAAGATGAAAGTGCTTTTGTAAAGAAGTTTATTTCAGGGATGAGGTTGGCGGCGGCGCAAAACCAGTGATTCGCATTTCGGCAAGCGTCAGCGACTCAAAGCTGAAACTGCACTTTGATTTTAAAGGTCTGACAGGCAGGCAGGTTCAGGAGCGGTCCCCCGTCAGCCTGGGTCTGCAAGTTCTTTTCCAGTTGGCCAAGGGTCTCTGACAATTTCTCATCGGAGGGGGCAATCAGGGTAAACCACAGGTTGTAGGTGTGGTCCCGCTGGTAATGATGGGTAACCCCGGGAAGGGGGTTGATCAGGGCGGCTGCCTGGGGAACGAGATGATCAGGAACAGAGACGGCACACAGGGTGCTCACATATCCCAGTTTGCGGGAATCAAAAACCCCGCCCAGTCGCCGGATGATCCCCGCTTCTCGGAGCAGGTTCACCCGTTGGAGAGCATCAGACTCAGAAATGCCCAGGGTGTCGCCCAGGATTTTGTAGGGCCGGGGATCAACGGGGAAATCCTGCTGTATCAGGTTCAGCAGCTGCTGGTCAATGGGATCTTGAATGGCTGTCATCAAGCATCCACCGCCTCTCCGCCCCGGTAAAGACACCAGGGCTCCTCTGCCATGTAATCGCCTTCGTGATACACTGCCGCCCGGGCCCGGCAGCCACCACAGGCCACCTTGTAACGGCAGTGGCCGCAGTAGCCGGCGTAATCCATGGAGCGCAGCTGTTGAAACACAGGGCTGTTGGCCCAGATGTCACTGAAAGGGGTTTGGCGCACATCACCCACCACCATGTCCATATAGGCGCAGGGCTGTACCAGTCCCCGTGGGCTGATGATGCAGTAGCTGGTGCCGGCCAGACAGCCCCGGCCATAGCGCATTTTCAGGCCCATTTCACTGGCAATGCGCATGAACTGGGGGGCACAGGTGGGCTTCAGCTCAATGGCGACACTTTTTTGTTTTTCCATGATTCTGGTGATGACAGACTCATACTCTGCCGCCTGAAGGGAGGTTTCTTCAATATGGGCACCTCTGCCCGTGGGCACCAGAAAGAAAAGGTGGTGGGCCACTGCTCCCTGAACCACGGCAAAGTCGGTGATGGCTTCCAGCTCATGCTGATTCCAGTCCATCACGGTGGTGTGTACCTGAAAGGCCAGGCCCGCCTCTTTGCAAAGGTTCATGCCCCGCACCGCTTCCTGCCAGGCACCGTCATACTGGCGCAGCTGGTCGTGGTGCGCCACATCCATGCTGTCCAGGCTGATGCCGATACCCATGACGCCGGAAGCTTTCAGATCCCGAGCCAGAGAAGGGGTGAGCAACGTGCCGTTGCTGCCCATCACCGGCCGCAGGCCTATCTGGGAAGCGTAGGTGGTGAGTTCCACAATATCCGGGCGCATGAGGGGTTCGCCGCCGCTGAAAATCATAATTTTAAAGCCGGCTTTGGCAATTTCGTCCAGCAGGTCTTTGGCTTCGGCAGTGGTCAATTCATCCGAAGCCTGGGCACCGGCATCCCGGTAGCAGTGGTCACAGTACATGTTACACTGATTGGTGGAATTCCAGGAAATAATCATCGGGAAACACCTCCGATTTCTGCATCTGTCAGATAACAGGCCGGGTCAGCTTCCCAGAAGTCGCCGGTGACGGCCTCTGCTCTGGCCCTGAAGTTGCCGTTGCAGCAGTCCTGCCACTGACACTGGGCACAGCGGCCCTTCAGCAGGGTTTTCCGGTCTTTCAGACCGGCCTGCAGGGGGTGGTCGGTGCTCTGCCAGATACTGCCAAAGGGTTTCTCCCGCACATTGCCAAAGGTGACATGCTGGGTGAACTGGTCAGGGTGCACATTTCCCAGGTGGTCCACATTGGCAAAGGCCATGCCAGACCGGTTGCCCCCATTTTGGCGCAGCAGGGCCAGCAGGCTTTCCGCTGCTGCCGGGTCTTTTTCCCGGAGCTTCAGATAGAGATAGACTCCGTCTGCGTGATTGTCAACCGTCAAGAGCTCTTTCTCCAGGCCACGGGCCTGAAAGTCAAGGGTGCGGTCAATGAGCAGGTCCATCAGTTGCCGGGTTTCATCGTGGGTCACATCTTCTTTCACCATTTCACTTCCCCGGCCGGAATAAACCAGGTGATAAAAGCAGATGCGGTCGATGCTGGCTTCCTCCATCAGGTCCAGAATACGGGGGATATCTGCGTAATTGTGGCGGTTAATGGTGAAACGGAGGCCCACCCGCTGGCCCACGGCCACACAGTGTTCGATGCCTTCCATGGCGCGGCGGAAGGCCCCCTGCTGACAGCGAAAAGCATCGTGAACCGGCTCCAGGCCGTCCAGGCTGATGCCCACATAGCCAACGCCCATGTCTTTCAGGCGATGAGCCGTGGCCCGGTCGATGAGGGTGCCGTTGGTGGAGAGGGTGGGGCGAATCTCCAGCCGGGCGGCTTCTTCAGCCAGGGTGAAAAAATCCGGGCGAATCAGGGGCTCGCCGCCGGAAAAAAGCAGCACCGGCACCTGAAAGTCAGCCAGGGATCGGATAAAAGCCAGGGCTTCCCCGGTGTTCAGTTCGCCTTCGTAGGTTTTTGGATCAGAGTTCATGTAGCAGTGCCGGCAGGTGAGGTTGCAGGTGCGGGTCATGTTCCAGGCCACCACAGGCCCCAACCCTTCCCGCACACCATGGGGAGACCGGGCGGCACCGGCGGTGTAACGCAGCCGGTCGCCGTAGTGGCAGGAACCGGTGAGAAGCTTGCTGAGACTGATCAAAAAATGACCACCTTTCTGATTTGTGGGATGTCGTTTCAGGCTTTGGTTCACTTGTTTTGCAGCATGGCTGATGCCCAATGGCATCTGAATAAGGGTATACGGTTAGATGAACATTGTTGAAAGCCGCATTGCTGTCAAGAGATGGAATTTAAATTTTCATGTGGTTATGTTATCATAAGACAGACACGATTCTCCGGGTGTATTGTTTCACCCACTATTCATTATAAAGTAGTTATGGTTTTTCGTCCAGAGAAGGAAAAGCCAGATGTCACAATACACGGCCACCACCAAACCAAGTGGGCGGGCATGACTTTGAAAGGATTGTTCCCATGAAAACAACCCCTCAGCGTGATTACTTTCCTATATTGCTCCAACTCACCGGGCACCCCTGCCTGGTGATCGGCGGTGGCCGGGTGGCCTATCGTAAAATCGAGTCACTGCTGCAGGCAGGGGCCCGGGTGACGGTGATCAGCCCCCAGATGGTGCCGGAACTGGAAGCGTTGGCAGCGGCACACGCTGCTGAAGCGCAACCTGAAGGCAAGGCTTCTCTCCGACTGATTCGCCAACCCTATGCCCTGGGAGACTTGAAAGGCTATCGCCTGGCCTTTGCCGCCACCGGCAACCGGGAAGTGAATGAAGCCTGCCGTCAGGAAGCGGAGCACTGCGGCGTACTGCTGAATGTGGTGGATGTCCCTGATTTATGTGATTTCATCATGCCGGCGGTTCATCAACAGGGGGATCTCCTGTTTATGGTGTGCAGTCAGGGGAAAAGCCCCATGCTTACCAAGCGGCTTCGCAAAGAGCTGCAGCAGCGGTACGGCCCAGCCTACGGGCGGGTGGCTGAGGTAATGGGAGAATTGCGGCAGCAGGCTTTTCAGGATCTGCCGGATATCCACCACCGCCGGGAAGTCTTTCGACACCTGATTGAAGACGGGCCGCTGGACGAAGCCCTCACCCTGCCGCCAGAGGAAGCCCGGCAGCACCTGTGGGCAGCCTACGGGCAGATGATAGAGCAACTGTGAAGAACAAATCAATCCATCAACCATAGACAGGATGTGACGTGATGAAACCCATCATCATCGGCTCCCGGGGGAGCCGGCTGGCTCTGATTCAGGCAGAATCAGTGAAAACAGCACTGGAAGACGCCCATGCGGGGCTGCAGGTGACCATCAAAGTCATCAAAACAAAAGGCGACTTGATTCTGGACCGAACCCTGGACAAAATCGGAGGAAAGGGTCTTTTTGTGAAGGAAATTCAGCAGGCCCTCCTGGAAAAATCCATCGACCTGGCAGTTCACAGCATGAAAGATGTTCCCGGAGTGGCACCGGAAGGGCTGGTCATGGCTGCCGTTACCCGGCGGGAAGACCCCCGGGACGTGCTGGTGACAGCCGAAGGCTTCACACCGGAAACCCTGCCTGAAGGCGCGGTGATTGGCACCAGCAGCCTGCGGCGTCAGGCCCAGATAAGGTCATTACGGCCCGACTGCCAGGTGGTTCCCCTGCGGGGCAATGTACAGACCCGGCTTCAAAAAATGAAGGATCAGCAACTGACAGGAATTCTGCTGGCAGCTGCCGGACTGAAACGGTTACAATTGCTGGGAGAACTGCCCCATAGCTTCATGGACCCCCAGGTTTTTGTCCCCGCCGTGGGTCAGGGAGCCCTGGGATGTGAAATCAGAGAAGCGGATACCGTCATGAAAGCCCTGTTGCAACCCCTGGAAGACACTGATACCCGGGTGGCAGTTCAGGGAGAACGGGCTTTTCTCAACCGGCTGGAAGGCGACTGTCACGTACCCGTGGGAGCCTTTGGCCGCCTGGAGCAGAACCAGCTCATCCTCACCGGACTGGTGGCCGCCGCCGATGGCAGCCGACGTTTACAGGAGACAGTGACGGGAGACAAAGACCAGGCAGAAGTCTTGGGGCGTTTACTGGCAGAAAAGCTCATCGCCCAGGGGGCCTGGGAACTGATGAAAGCGGGTGGCAGTGATGACAGATAACACGCGGATGATTCCCATCGCCGGGCCCATGGTATTCCTGGTGGGGGCAGGTCCTGGCGCAGAAGACCTGATCACCGTGAAAGGATTACGCTGTTTGCAGCAGGCCCAGGTGGTGCTGTATGACCGCCTCTCTGGGGAAAGCCTGCTGAAAGAAGCTCCGCCGGAAGCGGAGCTCATTGATGTGGGCAAACAGCCCGATCATCACCCCGTTCCCCAGGAAACCATCAACCAGCTGCTGGTGGAGAAGGCCGGGGAAGGGAAGCTGGTGGTTCGCTTAAAGGGCGGTGATCCTTTTGTGTTTGGAAGGGGTGGCGAAGAAGCCCTGGCCCTGGAAGCAGCGGGCATTCCCTTTGAAGTTGTTCCCGGCATTTCTTCCGCTATTGCAGTACCCTCCTACGGGGGAATTCCGGTGACTCATCGCCATATGAGCACATCTTTTCACGTGATTACTGGTCACGAAGACCCGGAAAAGCCAGAGGAAGCAGTGAACTATCAGCTGTTGGCACAGCTTTCCGGCACATTGGTGTTTCTCATGGGTGTGGGCAGGCTGCCCCAGATCACCCGGCAGCTCATGACTCATGGCAAAGATCCCCGCACCCCCGTGGCTCTGATTCATCGGGGGACCACCCCCAGTCAGAAGACGGTCTGTGGTAATCTGGTAAACATTGTGGAACGGGTTGAAATTGCCAGGCTGAAACCGCCCTGTGTCATTGTGGTGGGAGAAGTGGTCTCCCTGCAACCCGCCCTTTCCTGGGTGGAGCGAAAGCCGCTTTTCGGACGCCGGGTGCTGGTAACCCGCTCTCGGCAGCAGGCCAGCGGCCTGGCAGCCAAACTCAGGTGGCTGGGAGCTCAGGTGGAAGAACTGCCCACCATCGCCATCCGTCCGCCGAAAGACCCGGTAAAACTGTCGAACGCCCTGGAAGACCTGACAGTCTATGACCATCTGATCTTCACCAGTGTCAACGGGGTGGAAGCCTTTTTCCAGCTGTTGCTGGAAACCGGGCGGGATGTACGGAGCCTGTCGCCAGAGACAGAAATCACCGCCATCGGCCAGGCCACAGCAGCAGCCATTGAATCCCGGGGGCTGCGAGTGACACGAATGCCGGAAGTCTTCACAGGAGAAGGGGTGTTGGAAGCGTTGACACCCATTATCCGGAAGGGACAGCGGGTGCTCCTTCCACGGGCGGAAATCGGCCGTCCACAGCTGGTGAAAGGGCTGGAAGCCCTGGAGGCCATTATGACCGATTTGCCCGTCTATGAGACGGTGATTCCTGAAGCTGATCCGGCAAAACTGCAACAGCTGGTGAAGCACCCGCCTCACTGGATCACCTTCACCAGTGCCTCCACCATCAACCACTTCATGGCCATGCTGAATCAGGCGGGGCTTCCTTTTCCCAGAGAAACCCATATTGCTGCCATCGGACCGGTGACGGCAGATGCTGTTCGACACCATGGCCTGGAAGTGACAGCGGAGGCAGAGCCCCATACCATTGATGCCTTGGTGGCCGCCATTCAGGCTGCTGATGGTTCTTTTAGTGAACGACGAAAGGAGTCTTTCCAGTGAATCTGACAAAACGTCCCCGCCGACTGCGGGATCATGAGGCCCTTCGGGCCATGGTGCAGGAAACCCGTGTGGATGCCGCCGATTTGATCCAACCCCTTTTCGCAGTGCACGGCACCAATATTAAAAGAGAAATCCCCAAACTCCCCGGCCAATATCATTTTTCTGTGGATCGACTGGCTGAAGAAGTGAAAGAACTGCAGTCCCTGGGCATTCGGGCTGTTCTGATTTTTGGTTTGCCAGAGATCAAAGACGCTGCCGCTTCCCAGGCTTTTTCCGATGAAGGCATTGTGCAGCAGGCGGTACGGGCCATTCGAAGCCAGGTGCCGGACATGCTGGTGATGACCGATGTCTGTTTGTGCCAGTACACCGACCACGGCCACTGCGGCATGGTGGTGGGAGATCAGATTCTCAACGACGAGAGCCTGTCGGTGCTGGCAAAAACAGCCTTGTCCCATGCCAAAGCCGGAGCCCACGTGGTGGCCCCCTCCGACATGATGGACGGCCGGGTGGCCGCCATTCGGGAAACCCTGGATGCCCATGGGTTTCACCAGGTGAGTATTATGAGCTACAGCGTGAAATACGCTTCTGCCTTCTACGGTCCCTTCCGCCAGGCGGTGGCCTCAGCCCCCCAGTTTGGAGACCGGAAAACCTACCAGATGGACCCGGCCAACCGGCTGGAAGCCCTGCGGGAGTCAGCTCTTGACATTGAAGAAGGCGCAGATATGCTGATGGTGAAGCCGGCCCTGGCCTATCTGGATATCATTCGGGAAGTGAAAAACAAGTTCTCCCTGCCCCTGGGAGCTTACCATGTGAGTGGTGAGTACGCCATGGTGAAAGCTGCCGTCGCAGCAGACCTGCTGGATCACGACAAAATCATGGTGGAGATTCTCACCAGTATCAAACGGGCTGGAGCCGATGTGATTCTCACTTATTTTGCTAAAGACATGGCCCGGCTGCTTCAACTGAAAGGCCAGTGATCTCTATGAACCCTGAGAAACAAAGCACTTATAAGATAGAATCGCCTGAGGGAGAGTCATCTGGGGGTACTGAACCCGCTTCGGAGAGTACTCTAAAGGCGAAAGACGGCCTGGCGGCCGGCGTTCCCATTATCATGGGTTATGTACCCGTTGCCATTGCTTTTGGCGTGTTGTCCCGGAACGTAGGGATTTCCCTGCTCCACACCCAGCTGTTTTCCCTTGTGGTGTTTGCCGGGGCCAGTCAGTTTATGGCCATCAACCTCATTGCCCTGGGAACAGGGATGGGCCAGATTATCCTTACCACGCTGCTGATGAACTTTCGGCATTTTCTCATGAGCGCCTCTTTGTCCCAACGGCTGGGGCCCCAGCCCAAAACCCGGATTCCGCTGCTGGCCTTTGGTGTTACCGACGAGGTTTTTTCCGTGGCCATGACCCGGCGGGAATCCCTCAGCCCTTCGTTTGTGCTGGTACTGGAGGCCATGGCCTACCTTTCATGGAACGGCGGCACCTTTCTGGGCTACTGGCTGGGTGACATTCTGCCCGCCATGGTACAGGCCAGCCTGGGCATCGCCCTCTATGCGCTGTTCGTCGCCATTCTCCTGCCGGAAATGCGCCGTTCCCGTCAGGTGCTGGTATTGGCCCTGGGTGCCGGGTTGCTGCATACCCTGCTGGAAAAAGCAGATCTGCTGCCGGGAGGCTGGAATCTGGTGGCGGTGATTGTGCTGGTTTCCTGGCTGGGCACTTATTGGCCTGAGAATCGGGCAAAAACAAATTCTCAGGAAAAGGCAGGTGAATCCCATGTGGCTGAATGAACCGAACCGGTTGTTGCTTTTACTGGCAGGCATGTTGCTGGCCACCTACCTGCCCCGGCTGGCCCCCTTCTTCATGATGCAGGATCTCCGGCTGGCTCCCCGTCTGAAACGATTTTTGGAGCTGATTCCCTTCACAGCGCTGGGAGCGCTTATTCTGCCTGGCGTACTCGCTTCGGTACCCGGCCACCCCCTGGCCATGGCCGCCGGCATCGGTGTTGCTGCGGTATGGGCCTGGTACAAGGGTGGTATTGTGGTACCGGTGGTGGGAGCCATCGCCGTCACCTATGGGGTGCTGCTCATCGCCGGGTAATGCGGCCAATCACAGCATGTCACCTTGCCGCATATCACCACATGAGTATCAATCACATGCACATTAACCACTTCAATATCAACAAAAGGAATGGTGATGCCTGTGTGACAGGCATCGCCATTCCTTCGTACTGCTTAGATTCCTGCGTAAGACAATGGTATCTTCACATCACATGCGCGGCAGCATATAACTTCTGAGGGTTTTCCGGAAGTCAGATCAGTTCTTAAAGCAGCTAAAAAAGGGCCTTTTTCATAGCCGGCTGTGACGATGCAATCAGCTTTCCCTTTGTGAAATTGTACAGTACTTCCTTTTTCTCGTTCAGCACATGGTAAAAATTGGCATCATTCATCATAATAAAGCTTGCCGGATTTCCCTCTTTGATCTGATACGCTTCCCCAAGATGTAAGGTTCTGGCGGCATTATGGGTCACAAGCATATAAGAGTTGAGGATTTCTTCATAACCCATCATCTGACAGACGTGAAGCCCCATATGAATCACATCCAACATATTTCCGTCCCCCAGAGGATACCAGGGATCAAAAATATCATCATGACCGAAAGAGACGTTGATTTTTGCTTCTAATAATTCTTTGACCCTTGTGACACCTCTTCTTTTGGGATAAGTATCAAAACGTCCCTGCAAGTGGGTGTTAACAAGGGGATTGGCAACAAAGTTTATTTCACTCATTCGAAGAATTCTGAATAGCTTTGAGGTGTAGGCATTGTTAAAGGAATGCATGGAGGTGGTATGACTGGCGGTCACTCTTTCCTTAAGACCGGATTCATACGCTCTGGTTGCAAGGGTTTCAATGAAGCGTGACTGTTCGTCATCAATCTCATCACAATGAACATCCACCAGTTTATCGTATTTTTCCGCAAGCGCCATGAGAAAATTGACACTTTCCACCCCGTACTCTCTTGTAAATTCGAAGTGGGGGATGCCGCCCACAACGTCAGCCCCCATTTTAAGGGCATCTTCCATCAGTTCTTTGCCGTTTGGAAAGCTTAAAATCCCTTCTTGGGGAAAAGCCACAACCTGTACGTTCACTTTGTCCTTCAGTTCTTCTTTTAGTTCCAGCAATCCTTCCAATGCCACTAAAGATGGATCTGTCACATCAACATGAGTTCGAACATGACCAATTCCATTTTTTGCCTGTTTACGAATGGCATTTCTTGCCCGGTCCATCACATCTTTCTTAGAAAGCTTCTCTTTTCTTTCTGACCAGCAAGCAATCCCTTCAAAGAGGGTGCCTGACAAATTCCATCGGGGATCTCCTGCAGTCAAGGCGGAATCAAGATGAACGTGGGATTCAATAAACTGTGGAAGCATTAACTTTCCTTCTCCATCAATGATTTCCACGTTGTTATCGGCTTCAATATGATCTGCAATTTGATAGAACTGACCATCTCTTATGAGGACATCTTTTTTCTCGGATGCGTTTTCGATGCTAATGTTTTTAATCAACATAATCTCCAGCCCCTTTACCTTTACTTTCCATGATTTTTTTTGACAATCAGTTCATAGGCGATATAGACCACTGCAGAAACCATTAATGCATTCAGCGGGGAAATACCCCAGTTTAAGAAGACGCCCACCAGGGAACCGAGAACAACTGCCATGATGGCACCGAAGTTCACATCTGTGCAGGTTGGTTCTTCTTTTCCATAGTTCTTCTTGTTCATGAAGTAATGAAGGATGATCACCACACCGACGGGTGGAATCATTCCGCCCAGAGTACTTAGATAAACTATGAAATTATTGTAGAGCCACACTGCTGACAGTGTCCCGATAGCTCCGCCAATCAATACCATCGGTTTGCTTCGAATCTTTGTGATATTGGCCAGCCCCAAACCTGCAGTATAGAGGGCGTTGTTGTTGGTTGTCCAAATATTGAGCCCCAATACTAAAATGGCAGGGATCATCAAACCTTGCGCTATCAGAATATCGAAAATATCTGCGTTCCCTGTTACAGCGCCACCAACAGCACCAAACACAAACATGATGCTGTTACCAATAAAGAAAGCAATGACCGTTGCCCAAACAGCGATATGCGGCGTCTTGGAAAATCGCGTAAAGTTTGGAGTTGCAGTTCCGCCACTAATAAAGCTTCCGATGACGATGGATAATGCGGCGGTTAAGGTTAATGGATTTCCAGGGTTTTCTGCAAATACATTTCCAAAGCCAGACACTTCTGCAATGCCTACATTCATTGAATAAATACCCAGTACAGCAATCAAGGGCACCGCAATGGAACCCAATACTGCCAGTGCCTTAATGCCATAATAGGCAGTTGCAGTCATTAACACTCCGGTAATTAGAATTAAAACCGTCATGTTGATGTTCAATAAAACAGAAACAGGAAATGCGAACATGGCAACACCTACACCAAACCAACCGATTTGTGTGAAACTAATGAGAATCGAGGGCAAATACGATCCTTTTGTTCCGAAGGAGTGTCTTGCCAAAAGGTCCAGCGTCAGCCCTGTGGATTGACCCACATGGGCCAAAACCCCGGTATAAAGCCCCAAGAATGCATTGCCAAGTAACATGGCAAGGAAAAAATCACGCATGTTCAACCCGATGCCAAGATTCCCCCCTGCCGTCATGGAGGGTGAAAAGAAAGTGAATCCCAACATAATGACAATAACTGCCCAGAATCCCTGTTTGCTTTCTTGTTTCACTGCAGATAAAGAATGTTCTGTGTCGCCTGTTCTGTTTTTAGCTGTGGCTTTCATGTTCATCCTCCGTATGCGGTAAGTCTTTTTGTCTTCACATTTAACCCAACCCAAGAGGCTTTGTTCATAGAATACGTTGAACTACCACTTCGGTTGGCTGCGCTGGTACTGAAGGGGCCACTCCAGTTCTTCGCGAAGCTCCCGGGCAGCCTGCAGGGGCCAGTAAGGGTTGCGCAGCAACTCCCGGCCTAAAAAGATCAAATCAGCCCGTTCATTTTGGAGAACTTCCTCTGCCATCAAGGGGCTGGTGATGAGCCCGCCGGCCATCACCGGTAATCCGGTGAGTTGCCGGATGGTTTCGGCAAAGCGTACCTGATAGCCGGGGTAGGTGTTGATATGGGCATTCACCACCGCGCCGGAGCTGACATTCACCAGATCGATGCCAGTGTCTTTGGCCAGATTCAGCAGGGCTGCCAGATCTTCAGGGCGATTGCCCTCCGGTACATAGTCTTCAGCAGATACTCTCACGATCAACGGCAGTTCTTCGGGAATGACTTCCTTCACAGCCGCCAGCACCTCTCTTAAAAATCGCACCCGGTTCTCAGGGGAGCCCCCGTAGTCATCGGTGCGGTGGTTGGCGAGGGGAGAGAGAAACTGATTGATGAGATAGCCGTGAGCGGCGTGAATCTCCAGCACCTGAAAGCCGGCTGTCACTGCGCGGCGGGCGGCCTGCTGAAAAGATGCCGTTACCTGGGCGATGTCCGGCACACTCATGGCTTTTGGAACCTGAAACCGTGGGTCAGCAGCATCGAAAGAAAGGGCGCTGGGAGCAATCACTGCCTCTCCGGCGGCCTCGCATTTTCGCCCGGCGTGGCCCAGTTGGATGCCCATCACCGCGCCATGGCGGCGTCCGGCATTCACAATGCGCCGCAACGCATCCGCCTGGCTGTCTTCCCAGATACCCAGATCCTGAGAAGAAATGCGGCCCCGGGGCTCCACTGCCGTGGCTTCCAGTAAAATCAAGCCGGCACCCCCCACGGCCCGGGTGGTGTAATGAACCAAATGCCAGTCGTTGGCATAGCCGTCATCGCCGGCAGAATACTGGCACATGGGGGCCATGACAATCCGGTTTTTAAGGGTGGTTTTTTTCAGTTTGAAAGGACTGAAGAGTTTTGTTTTCATGGGTGATCGCCTCCTGAGTTCCTTTTTACCCGTTGGCTGATGAAAAAATCATTCTGTGAGAGTGGGTTCGCAGTTCATCCAGCTGAATGGAGAAGAGGGTACGTGAAATAACGATGCCAGAAGGGATGGCTGTTTAAAAAGCAACGAATGTGGTATCCTTAGCTTAAGCAGAAGAATGGCTGTTCATGCGGCGTTTTGAATCTTTCATGATCATGCATTGCCTGCTGTCGCAGAAATCGTTGTACTGCATGTTGAGGAACCCTGCTGTACCGTAGCAGCGATTTTTTCTTTTCAGACAGGAGGAGACACGATGCCAATCCAGCCCATTCATTGCACATATCGTCGTCAACATGTGATGATGATCCTGCTGGCGCTGTTAATACTTTCTGTATCCACCTGTTCCGGGGTGAGTGCTCTGGAGCAGCCAAAGTCAGTGCTTTTTATCAGTGCCTATACCGAAAGCTTTGTCATTGTGCCAGAGCAGATAGAAGGAATACAGGCAGCCTTTGAACCCTATCCCATTCAAATTGAAATCGAATACATGGACACCCGCCGCATTGAAACAGAAGAAAATATTGAAATATTTCGCCAAATGCTCACCTACAAACTGAATCAGCTGCCCCCTTACGATGCGGTACTGGTGGGAGATGATAACGCGCTGCAGTTCGCTCTGGATCATCAGGAGGAACTGTTTTCCGGCATCCCCATTGTTTTTTTGGGCATTAACGACTTGCAGCGGGCAGCCCAGGCGGCAAACAATCCTATGATCACCGGTGTGGTGGAGGTTTTTTCACTGGTGGAAACCATTGAAATGGCCCATCAGTTTCACCCTGAGGCCACCCGGGTGGTGGCCATAGTCGACAATACCCTGACGGGGCAGGGGGACAGAGATCAGTTTTACCAGGCGGCATCAGCACTGCCGATACTGATCTTCGAAGACCTGAATGCTTCGGAATATACCTATGAAGCATTGGGAGAAATGCTGGAAACCATGGGTGAAGATACCATTCTCCTTTACATGAGCATGTTCCAGGACAGTTCTGGTGCCACCATGACCATCGATGAGGCTGTGGCTTTTTTAAAGGCTCATACCCAGATACCCACTTACCGGGCTTCGGTGGGGGGCGTGGGTGAGGGGCTCATGGGAGGGAAAATGGTCTCTTATTTCGAACAGGGACGGGTGGCTGCCGATATGGTGGTGCAAATCCTTCAGGGAACACCAATTTCCGCCATTCCCATGGTGTCGGAAAGCCCCAACCAGTACTTTTTGGACGATGAGCTCCTTCGGGAACATGGCATTGACAGAAGCCTGATTCCCAAAGGTTCCATATTGTTGAACCAACCCACTTCTTTTTACACCGAAAATCGCGGGCTGGTGAACAATGCACTGGCAGTGCTGGCATTTCTGATAATCCTTCTGATGGTGACTGTCTTTGACAATGTGAGACGCCGCCGCATTGAGCGGGAGCTTCATGAAAAAAATGAAGAACTGGCAGCCTACAATGAAGAAATGCTGGCAACAGAAGAAGAACTCACAGCCCAATACCAGACGATTCAGGAACATATGGAAGAGCTGGCGGTGCTGAATCAAAAGTATGAAATTGCCATCAGCGGTACCAATAGCTGCGTGTGGGAGATCGACCTGGAAACCGATCGGATGTTTCTGTCAGATGACCTGAAGCATATTCTCTCCGTCGAAATCAATCCATCGGGAAATGTGGAAAGTATTTTGAACCAACTCTTTCCCCGCCGGGAGATCAATCGGATTCGCCACGCCTTCACCCGCTACCAGAGCGGAACAGCAGATGAAATTTCCCTGCAGATTTCCCTGAAAGAAACAGGAAAATCAACGCGCTGGGTGCTCTTTCAGGGCCGCGGCGTCTACCTTCAAAATGGCGAGCTGGTGAAACTGGCAGGTATATTGCTGGATATCACCCACATAAAGGAGCAGGAAGCACACATTGATTTTTTAGCCCACCATGATCCCCTCACCCGGCTGCCCAACCGCATCAGTTTCATGAATCGAATACAGGAAGAAATTGCGGCAGGACACTCCGGAACTGTTATGCTCCTTGATCTGGATAATTTCAAAGCCATCAACGATACCCTGGGACACGCTGTGGGGGATGATGTGCTCAGAGAAATTGCCTTGAGGCTTCAACGGCTGACCGATGACAATTTTTTTGTCTCCAGATTTGGAGGCGATGAGTTCTTGATTCTCTTAAGCAGGGAAGCTGATCCGAAAGTCATTGAAACGCGTGTGCGCCAAATTTTAGACGTTTTCGAGTCTCCCTTCCAGGTGTTTAACAGCCGGCGGCAGATCCATTTCAGCATGGGTATCACCCGGTTTCCTGATGACAGCAGTGACATGGAACAGTTGATCATGAACGCCGACACCGCCATGTTCCAGGTGAAACATTCCGGCAAGAATCATTATATGTACTTTCAGCAGGAGATGATTGAAGTACTGAAGGAAAAAGTAGAAACTGAACGACGCTTGACGGAAGCTCTCGCAGAAGACGGTTTCAGATTGGTGTATCAGCCACAGGTAGAACCGATTACTGGCAGTATTGTGGGATTTGAGGCGTTGCTGCGGTTAAAGGGTATTGCCATTCTGCCAGACCGATTCATTCCCGTGGCAGAAGAAACGGGTCAAATTATTCCCATTGGCCGATGGGTGGTGGGGGAAGCGATTCGTCAGATGGCATCCTGGCGTGATCAGGGACTGCCTCTTAAACCAGTAGCCATTAATCTATCCAGCAAACAGCTCAGCGACGAAGGCCTTCATGGATATCTTCAACAAAAGCTCTTGGAGAAGAACATCCCTGCCGAATATCTGGAAGTTGAGATCACCGAAAGCGTGCTTCTGGAAGAAAGCACGGATACGACGACATTTTTGAACCGGCTCCGGGAAATTGGGATTCGCATTGCCCTCGATGATTTTGGAACCGGCTATTCTTCACTGATTTACCTGACTTACCTGCCCATACAAAAAATCAAACTGGATAAAACTCTCAGCGATCGTTTCCTAAAAGATGAATCGGTGGAAGTTATGAACAGTATCATTACCTTGGGACATAGCCTTAATATGGAGATCACCGCTGAAGGGGTGGAAGAACCGGAACAGTACCGAAAGCTGAAAAAAAGCGGCTGCGACTTTATGCAGGGCTACCTGTTCAGCCGTCCGCTTCCAGCGGAAGAGGTGACACCAATTTATAACAGCCAGTTGATTTCAGATAATGCGTCACCAGCAGGTGCATCGCAGTAAGTGTTCAGGGCAGCGGTCTAGTGGCAAAAACCCTTAGAAGGCACCTCGCAGCATCTATTGCGCATGTATTGAATAACTATTGAGCAACTATTGAATATCTACTGAGTGGTTAACTGAGCGGGTGTTTGAAGTTATTTGATGAGAAATCTTTTTTGTTTTCTAATGCAATTTTAATCTTATCTGAATGGGGTTTTCATGTTGAAGCGTTACAATGACCATAATCAAATGAACGGGAGGGAATATTATGGTCACACTGGAACAGGTTGAGAAACTCAGGGAACGAACGGGTGTCAGCTACGAGGAAGCTAAAAAGGTACTGGAGGAAGCCAATGGGGATTTGCTGGAAGCGGTGATACTGCTGGAAAAAAGACAGCAAATTGGCACCCCTGACGGAGGTGGATATTATCATACCGGTCAGGCAGGCAACCATCACCAACAGCATCAACAGCATCAACAACATCAACAACGTCAACAGACGGGAGAGCATGGCAAAAATGCATCATTCAGGCAGGATGAAGCAAAAAATGGCGGCACCACCTTTGGGGAAGCCATTGGGAATTTCTTCCGCTGGTGCGGAAAAGTGATTCATAAAGGAAACAGCAATGGTTTCAGAGTCTTAAAAGATAATGAAAAAATCATGGTAATCCCCCTGACAGCTATGGTGCTGTTGCTGGTCTTTGCATTCTGGATCATTATACCACTGCTGATCATCGGACTCTTTTTCGGTTACAGCTACCGGTTTGAAGGCCCTGACCTTGGGAAACCTTCCGTGAACAAAGCCATGGATTCGGTGGCCAGTGCTGCCGAAAATTTCAAAAAAGATGTTACCGGCAGCAAGCAGCAATCAAACCAAACAGATTCACATCAAACAGATAAAGGTGAGAATCAACATGAAACAACTGGAGAAACCGACAGAAATTCTCATTATTGAAGATGAGGAGAAAATAGCCCGCTTCGTCCAGCTGGAGCTGGAATATGAAGGCTATCGGGTGGAGAAGGCGTTTAATGGAAGGGACGGGCTGGAGTTGATCAAAGCCCGCCCCTTCGATCTCGTGTTGCTGGATGTCATGCTGCCTGGTCTTAATGGTATCGAGGTGTTGCGGCGCATTCGCCAGTTTTCCCAACTGCCGGTAATTCTACTCACCGCCCGGGATGGCGTGGTGGATAAAGTCACAGGCCTGGATGGTGGTGCCGATGATTACATTACCAAGCCCTTTGCCATTGAAGAACTCTTGGCTCGCATACGTGCGGCCCTGCGAAAGAAAGCCCCACCCATCGTCGAAACCAATGCCCCCCTGCAGGCAGGCGCCCTGACACTGGACCCGGAACGTCGGGAAGCTTGGATGGCGACAACCCCCCTGGACTTGACTAAACGAGAGTTTGATCTGCTGCAGTGCCTGCTGGAAAACAAAAACATTGTGATGAAGCGGGAAGTATTGCTGGATAAAATATGGGGATATGATTTTTCAGGCGGCACCAATGCCGTTGACGTGTACGTGCGGTACCTGCGGGCAAAAATAGAAGAGCCCTATCATCAGAAAATCATTCTGACGGTGCGGGGAGTGGGATACGTGATTCGTGATGAGTAAACAGAAAGGCCCCCAAAAGGGTGGAAGAGGAGCCTCCCTGACCGACAAAATAAAATCCTCACTGGCATTGAAGCTGAATGTTCATCTGGCGGTCATGCTGTTTTCTGCTTTTTTCACCGTGAACCTGGTGCTGGTCATCGGGGTCACCGGCACCACTCTCTTTCGCATCGAAAGAGAAACACAGCTGGTCATCGACAGCCTGGAAAATGCCACCTACATGATTTACCAGCCCCTCTTCGAAGAAAAGGGGTTTCAGGTGCGTTCAGAAACGGTGAAAAATGGTGTGGTGGAGCCATCCGGACGTCTTCTTCCGCGGGCTTTGCAAGAAATGCTCCCGGTGGAATCACTGGAAGCCCGACGTGATTTGAAACTGCCACCCCGCCAGCACGATATTTCCCTGGCCCAGCGAATTGACAGGACCACTTACCACCTGAACCTGACAATCCAACACCAACCCCATGAAATCATCTATCAGATCGGGCCTGATCTGAACCGCCTGTTGCTGGCAGGGATCCTGCTTCTGGCGCTGGAGATGTTTGTTTTCCTGGGCAGTCTGGTGGAAGGGGTCGGGGCCATTCGCAAGACACTGAAGCCCATTGCAGACATGGCGGCCACCACCAAAAGCCTTAATGAACAGGTGGCGGCACTGGGGCCTGACGGAACCGGCCTGAAAGACTTAACCGGAGAGATCAGCAGCATTGATGCCAGCCAACTGGACCGTCGCCTGGCGGTGGATGAATCCCAGAAAGAATTGAAAGAGCTGGCCCAGGCCATCAACCAGATGTTGAACCGCATCAATGCGGCCTATCAGTCCCAGGTCAGATTTGTTTCAGACGCTTCCCACGAACTGCGCACCCCCATATCGGTGATTCAGGGTTACGTGAACCTGCTGGACCGGTGGGGCAAGAAGGATGAAAAAACCCTTCAGGAATCCATTGATGCCATTAAGGGAGAAACTGAAAGTATGAAAGCCCTGGTGGAGCAGCTGCTTTTCCTCGCCCGGGGAGACACTGAATCCATGCAGCTGCATCTGGAACCGGTGGAAGCGGTTGAATTGGTGGAAGAAATCGTCAGAGAAGCCCAGCTCATCGACTCTCATCACACCTTTGAAACCCGGCTTCAGACATCGGTATTGCTGACGGCAGACCGGCAGCTGATGAAGCAGGCCATCCGCATTTTACTGGAAAACAGCATGAAATACACCCCCGCCGGTGAAGTGATTTCACTGCGGGTGAATCAGATGGACAGCCAGGTGCACATCACCGTACAGGATAACGGCATTGGCATTGAACCGGAAGACCTGCCCCATATTTTTGACAGGTTTTACCGGTCTGATGAATCCCGGGCGCGAAAAACCGGCGGCTCAGGGTTGGGGCTGGCCATTGCCAAATGGATTATCCAGCGTCATCACGGTCATGTGGAAGTGATCAGCCGGGTGGATATCGGTACCCGCACCACCATTATGCTGCCGGAAACAACTGAAACGGCAGTTTCGCCGGAACCAACGACAGAAGCCATGAAGGAACGTGCCTGATATGCCGGGAGAGAAGTGCGCCAGTGACAAAGCAGGCGAAACATGAGACAATATGACGAGAACCTTGAAATCAGAAAGGAAGACAACCAATGGTCAACTATGAAGAACGATATCAACAACAGGAGAATCAGGAAAACCAACACCATCAGCATCCACAGCAAAACCAGCCCGTTTATCGGCAGGATTATCAGCATCATCAAGAATACAGGGGTGAGCAGCCGGGAAGAGGCCTGGCCATGATCGTCCATTTACTGGGACTGGTCACCGGATTTTTGGTACCGCTGATCATTTACTTACTGGTGGATCAAAGCAAGCCTTTTGCCAAGCGCCATGCCGCCGAAGCCCTTAACTTTCAGATCACCCTCATGATTGCCTTTTTTGTTTCCGGTATTTTATCCCTCATCCTTATTGGCATATTAGGATTCATTATTTTTGGGCTGCTGGACCTCATTTGTTCCATTATTGCCACCATGAAAGCCTCCAACAATGAAGACTACCGCTATCCCCTGACCATTCGGTTTATCAGAGAGTAATGCATCACTGAACAATGCATCAGGTAATGGCATAGCCGCCAGAAGTACCGTCATCCGCAAACCATCACAAACCATCATCTGTTGGCCAAACTGGCGTATCGTACCTGCCACACATCCCACACGGAGCATACAGCGCATACAGAACATACAGAACATACAGCACATGCAGAACTTGCAGAACACACAAGACAGGAGCAGCATAAACCAATGAGCAAACCTTCTTTCTACACCCACCTCACCAGCGACGAACAGTATATTCTTAAGTGCTGTTTTTTTGTTTTTGCCGTCAACGGCATCTATGCAGTGATGCTGGGGTCACTGCTGCCCCTTATCAGCAGTGAATACGGTCTGAGCAATACCATCAGCGGCAGTCTGCTGTCGGCTCACCAGGTGGGCAATCTGGCTGCCGGGTTCATTGCAGGCATTCTGCCGGTATATCTGGGCCGGAAAAAAGCCATTCTCTTTTTATGCAGTTTTGTGGCAGTGGGCTTCATCATCATGATGACAACAGGCAACCCGGTATGGCTGTTGCTGGGGTTCCTATTTATTGGAATCAGCCGGGGAAGCATTGCCAATTTCAATAACACAGTGGTGAATGAAGTATCAGACAGCAATCCGGCAGCACTCAGCCTGCTTCACAGCATTTTTGCCATCGGCGCCCTGACAGCACCCTTCATCGTCATTCTTTCCATGCATCTTGGCGGCGCCGGCGGCTGGCGTATCGCCACAGGCTTTGTGGTCTTTCTTGTGATCCTGGCCATGGGGCTCTTCTCCCGAATGAATCTGGATGATACCGCCAGAAAGAAGAGAAAAGTCACTTCATATGAGTTTATGAAAAACAGGAATTTTCAGGTGGGAGTGGGCATTCTTTTTTTCTACCTCTGTGCCGAGGCGGCCATCACCGGCTGGCTGGTGAAATATTTCATTGATGCGGGAATCATGACAACCGCTTATGCCCAGGTGCTCAATGCACTTTTGTGGACAGTGATTCTGGCGGGCAGACTTACCTGCACCTATATCGGATCACGCATCCCCAAGGAGAAGTTGCTCACTGCCATGGGCATGGGTTTTGCCCTTTTCTACCTGCTCCTGTTGTCAACCCGGCAAGTGACGGTGATTACCATCGCCATCATGGGCCTGGGTTTCTCCATGGCAGGCATTTATCCCACCACGGTGGCCAGTGTGGGAGGCACTTTAAAGGAGTACCCCATGGCCATGGGGATTTTACTCATCATCAGCGGCATCGGTTCAGTGATGATGCCCATTATCACAGGAGCGTTGTCAGACCAGTTTGGCATTTTTATCGGCATGGCAGCGGTTGTCATGGCCATTGCGCTGATGATGGTCAGCGTGGCGGTCAACAACCATTTGCGGGTGAAGGAGAGGAAAGGAGTTATCAGATGAAGGTGATTACCCCGTGAAATATACCATTGGTGAATTTGCCGCTCTTTTGGGAGTCACGGTGGACATCCTGCGGCTTTACGAAAAGCACGGCATCATCAGCCCCATGAAAAATGACCTGAACCAATATCGCTACTTCGATGACCTGGATGCCCGCAATCTGCTAAGCAGCCGATGGCTCCGCAGTCTGTCCCTTTCATTGCCTGAAGCTGCCCGCCTCACAGGAGATGTGCCCTTGCAGCAGATTACCGGCAGCCTGCAGCAGGCTGCACAAACACTGGAAACAGAAATTCGGGAAAAAGAAAGGCAGTTACAGCGGCTTAAAGAAATAAACGAAGAAATCGACGCTCTAAACATGCGCCTGAACCAATGCTCTTTTCGTCAGATGCCAGGTTTTTACAGACTGCGGCAAACAGATATGAACACTCTTTTGAAGAACGAAGCCCTGTTGCAACGGGTCAGTGAATGGATGAACAGCCTGCCCTTTGCCTTTTTTTCCTTTCGCATTGAACAAGAGGCCGTGGCATCAGAGGCAGCCACATTTCCCTACAGCTGGGGACTGGCCATGGAAGCGGATGAGGCGGCGCGACGGCAGATCACCATTGATGAGCACATCGAGTTCATTCCACCGGCCACCTGCCTGACGGCAGTGATTCGAGGAACAGGCGATGAAGATATCACCCGCAAATCCATTGCCTTCATGCTGGAAAACATCAGCGGGCAAGGCCTGCATCCTGTTGGAGATATCTTTGGGAAAATTGTACTGACACACCGGCACCAGGGCAAACGATGGGCCTACTTGGAGGTCAATATTCCAGTCTCTTAAACCAGGTAACTTCGATTATTTTTTAACAAAATCATTGACTCCGGTGCTGCACCAGGGTTTACAGTGGGGGTAGAGTAACGAGGGGTAAAGTGTCTTGTTGCTTCCATCCAACTCACTGGAAAACCTTGGAGAACAGGAGGAAATGAAATGAAACCGTTAATCAACGCTGAGAAGTCATCAAAGCTGAAAAGAACATGGCTGCTGGCACTGTGTCTGATGCTGGTGGTATCACTGGTGGCGGGCTGTGCCCAGCCAGCACCCACACCCCCTTCAGAAGAAGCACCAGCCCCAAGTGATGCACCGGCATCACAGGGCTACACTCCGGGAACCTATACCTCTGAAGCCGATGGTCACAGCGGCCCGGTGGTGGTGGAAGTCACCTTTAGTGAAACCGCCATTACCGAAATTGCCATCGTCAGCCAGGCAGAAACCGCCGGCTTGGGCGATGCCGCCCTTGAGCGGGTGAAAGACCAGATTTTAGAAGGCCAGACCCTGGCCGCTGACGTGGTGAGCGGTGCCACCATCTCCAGTCAGGCCATGCTGGCAGCAGTTGAAGCAGCGGTTTTACAGGCTGATGGCGATGTGTCAGCCCTGAAAGCTGCCGCAGTGGTGAGGCCCGGTGACGGTGTGGTGGAAAACCTGACAGCTGACGTGGTGGTGGTCGGCGGTGGTGCCTCTGGCGTATCGGCAGCAATTGCAGCCGCTGAAGAAGGCGCATCGGTGATTCTTGTGGAGAAAACCGGGGTCATCGGAGGGGCCAGCAACCTCTCCTGGGCCGGCAAACTCTTCAACTCCACCATTGCTCTGGAAAATGAGCTGGAGGTTGATCTGGAAGCTGCCATCACACACTGGATCGAAGACAGCCACTGGCGAGTGGACGCAGCGGTGATCCGCCGGTACGTCACCCAGTCAGGAGAAACCTATGAATGGTTGAAGGAGCGGGGCTATGAAACCATGTTCCTGAACTTCTTCAATGAACAGATGCACATGCTGCCGCCTTATGACAGCCGTGAGGAAACACTGCGCAGTATGCTGGCAGCTTCGGTGGAGCAGCAGGGCGGGCAGGTGATCACAGAAACCACCGCCAAATCCCTTATCACCAACAGTGAGGGTGATATCATCGGCGTGGTGGCCGAACAGGCAGACGGAACAACCCTTGAGATCGCTGCAAAAAGCGTGGTGCTGGCCACCGGCGGCTATGCAGCCAACCGGGAAATGGTGAAAGAACACTTCGGTTTCGAAGGTGTCAACGGCGGGTTGGGGCAGAACGTGGGAGAAGGCCTGCAAATGGCCTGGGAAGCGGGCGCGCGGGTGCCTGATAACTTCGGTGGACAGATGCTCCACCAGACTCTTGCCCGAGGAACGGCAGACCTGAAAACAGTGTATGAGCCCTTTGAAGCCAGCTATCCCCTGATGCTCTCCTACCTGCCCACACTGATGAATGTGGGAACCTCTGGTGCCCGTTTCCGAGATGAAGCCGCCACTCTGAAAGCCGTGGCAGCTGCCAACACCAGTGCCTTCCACGGCCCCTTCCACTATGTGATTGTGTCGGCGGCTCAGCTTGATGCCCTGGAAAGTACGGGGATGAACGGGATTCAGGCCCCCCGGCTACCGGGAATGCCGCCGGAATTCTATGCTTCCTTTGCAGACCAGTTCACGCTGGAGAATCCCTGGGAAAATGTCTTTGAGGTCTTTGACACCATGGTGGAACAGGGCAATGGCTTCAAGGGTGAAACCATTGAAGCACTGGCAGAAAACGCCGGGATGGATGTGGCCGTCTTCACCGAAACCTTCCGTCACTATGAAGAAGCTGCAGAATCAGGAACTGACAGCGCCTTTGGTAAAGCAGCCGAATACTTGCTGCCCATGGGCAGTGAAGGCCCTTACTACGCCATCATTGCCGAAATCAACAACCTGGGATCCATTGGCGGGCTCACCATTAATCGCAACTTCCAGGTGCTGAATGAAGCCCGGGTACCCATTGGCGGTCTTTATGCCGTGGGGATGGAAGCGGCTGGTGTGCTTTACAATGACACCTATGTGGGCAACGGTGTTGGCATCGGCTATGCCTTCACCTCCGGGAGACTGGGAGGCGAAGAGGCCGGCAAGTGGGCGATGGAACAGTAAAACAATCACGAAACAGATGCGCTGAACAGTGAATGCTTCTACCGGCAACGCTCTCATCTATCTATCTAGGAATTAATCAACCAAATCAACAAAAATTCACCTGTAGGCTAAGGCAGTTAATGAACCATACTCATCAGGCGGCCTGAGAGTGTCTGAACCGGGAGAGAAGTAAGCTCCCGGTTTTTTTGAATAAGAAACAGTGATTTGCAGGGACATCATTTATCAAGCGATGGTTGATCAACCCACTGATTTGAAAAGAAGGCAGTGCCATGCATCAACACCTTGTTGAAGACAGTCAGGAAGACGGGCACCATCAACGAAATTGAAGAGTGTATAGGACTCGCGTTATAAACAAAGAAATGATCCTTGAGACCTAAATAGCGTTCGTTTTGTGAAATAAATAGCGTCTCGATAACAATGGTATAGCATAATGATTAACAGTGGTGTATAATTAGAATGATGCATTTTGCTGACGAAACATGACAAAAAACAAAAAAATGTCAACAAGAGATAATTGACAGCTGAGGCAGCGGCAAAATGCACGTGTCAACACACTTCATGGTTAGGAGGCATAAAATGAAAAGACAGCTTGGCAGCAACATGGGAAAAAGACAGGTGGCATTGATATTGGCAATCATCATGCTTCTGTCACTGACAGTTCCTGCAGCAGCGGCGACGGGAGAGGCGATGAAACCCCAGGGGACAGTTGCTTTCATCATTGACCAGCAAGGGTACGCCATCGATGGTCAATGGCAGCCGGCAGATGTGGCGCCTTATATTCAGGATGGCCGCACCATGGTACCGGTACGCTATGTGGCAGCAGCTCTTGGAGCGCATGTTTCATGGAATGAAGCTTCACAGCAGGTAACGGTGAATCATGGCGATGATACCATTGTCATGACCATCGGCAGTCATCAACTGATGAAAAACGGCCAACAGGCCATGGTGATGGACGCTGTTCCGGTGATTGTTCCGCCAGGCCGCACCATGATTCCGGTTTCGAGGGTGGCAGAAGTGTTGGGCGTGCCCTTTTCATGGGATGAAGCCAGTCGCACAGCCTATTTTATGCCTCACACCCAAAAGGACGATACAACTGCCCGGGTTTTTGATCAGCCAGGTGTCTTTGGACCTGAAGAAGGAACAGAAACCCTTCAAGGGAATGTGCTCATCACGGCTGATGGTGTTACCCTTCAAAACTATGTGATCACAGGGGACCTTACCATTGATGAAGGCGTGGGAGAAGGAGATGTCTCCCTGGAAAACGTGGAGATTCAGGGTGATGTCCATGTTTACGGCGGCGGCGAGAACTCCATTCTCTTTAACAACGTCGACGTGGCAGGGGCACTGGTAGTGAACAAGGTGAACGGTGCCATTCGCATTCTTGCCACCGGCAACACCAACATTGCGGTGACGGTGTTGGAAAGTGGTGCCATACTGGTGGAACGGGCTCTCACTGGCGGTGGTTTTGAAACTGTTGAGATAGCAGCAGATATTGCTGCCGGTCAAGCCATTGTTATTGAAGGCAATGTAAGCCGGTTAAACAATCAGGCAGCCAATCTTGACTTGACCATCAATGGAACAGTGGGGGCACTGGCCTCCACAGGAGATCTGACCATCAAGGGCAAGGTGACGGTGACAAGAACCGTCACTTCAGGGGGGAATCAGTTTGACCTGAAAACGCCAGATGCAGCTCCCCGACAGTCAACGACCCGTGACAATACTGGTTCCAGAGATTCCTCAGGTGATTCCTCCGGTGGTTCCTCAGGAGGCTCCACTACAGTGGCGGTGAACAGTGTTGCCATTCCCCAGGGGAATATCTCCTTGATCATGGGAGCATCACAAAGCTTGACAGCCGAAGTGCTCCCAAGTAATGCCACTAACAAGCAGGTCACATGGACTTCCAGCAGTCCTGCAGTGGCCACCATTAATGCCAGCGGACAGGTAACCGGGGTGTCACCCGGCACGGCCACCATCACTGTTAGAACTGTCAGTGGTGGGAAAACTGCCAGTATAGTGGTAACAGTTACGGCAAAACCAGCCATCTCCCTGAACTTCAGCAGTTTTGGCAATGCGAATAAAGGGGATGCTTTTGAGAGTGAATCCAATGCTGCGGCAATTTGGAGCAACAGAGACGCCTATCAGCTAAAGAACATCAGTCTGGATGTGCAGCCCAATGCCACCGTTACCACTTTTGTATATGATCAGGGTGCAAAAGCCTCTGGTCAGCCTTTCCCGGTGGTAGTGAGTGTACAGGCAGGAGGACAAGCCTTACAGCCCACCAGCGAAACTTCTAAAAGTACCAATGGACAAGCCTTTCCCTTTGGCAGTCTGTTAAAGGGCAGCCAAGTATCAGAGAGTTTTCTCGTATACCTGGATATGAACCGTGCTGAACACAACCTGGAGGTGACAGACCCACGCTATACCACTGCCAGCACCACCATTCAGTGGGTGCCAGCAGGCGGGCAGGTGGTGGAAAGTGTTGAAGCCATCACTGGCCAGCTGACAGTGGGCGAAACCCTGACAGCGGGCAGTGTGAAGTCCAATGGAAACACCGTCACCAATGGTTTTGATTACCAGTGGTACCGGGCGTCCACCGTTACAGGCAACTATCAGGCGATATCAGGTGCCACCACCAGCCAGTACACACTGGTCGAGGCAGATGCAGGTAAATTCTTTAAAGTCAGGGCCACTGGTGATGGGACACAGCTGTACGGTGCCGCTGCCACTGCCGCCTACGGGCCTGTAGCGTCTATGGTGGATACCGAAGCGGTGTTTACCGCCATTGAAGCTGCCTATCTGGGAAGCAATGCCAGCACCTATGTGACCCAGTCACTGAATCTGATGACAACACTGCCCGCCTTCAGCGGAGTGACCATCAGCTGGCAGTCCAGTGATCCAGGTGTGGTGAATCCCCAAACCGGCGGCATCACCAGACACTCTCAGGATGACAAACCCGTCACTCTTACCGCCACTGTCAATGGAGCCCTGTCGCGGGAATGGCATGTAGTGGTGCTTTCCCAGGGAATGGAAAATGTGGGACAAACAGGCAGCGACAACCGCTTTGCGCCAGGGTACCCCAGGGCGTTCATCAGTAACGGGACGATTCATGTGGAGGCAAAAACCACCACGCCTGTTAAAGCCTATATGCTGGTGAATGTCATCAATGGCCACATACCTTCCTCTGTGGAAGGTGTACTGGGGGGCTATGGCGGTGCAGCCGGTGCCCAGATACATGTGAACAGCTGGCCCTATGCTGAGTTGGAGGCCAATCAACTGCTTTCCTTTGACACGGGAGTGAGCATCACCCGTACCCGTCGTGAAGCAAGGGTGGAGTTTGTGCTCACCAATATGGACAACAGCAACCGTGGCGGGTTGGTAACCATTCTTTTTGATCAGCAGACCATGGAAGCCATCGATCAACAAGGTCCAGAGTTGATGGGTATTAAACGGAATGAGGCAGGTTCAAAACTGCACCTTTACTTTAATGAAGATATTACCACGAATGGGTTGAGTACTGCACACTTTAACCTTTCATCAGGCACTGTAACAGGGATTGACGGTTTTACCAATTATGGCGATCAGCATCATGTGGGTTCGGTAGTGGTGCTGTCTGTTAGCAGTTTGGGATCCAATGCCACCCTTTCCTATACGGGAAGCGCCATCAAAGACACATCATTGAATCAAAACCCTGCATTGACCTTCTCCAATCAGCCCATTACATCTGCCGCTACCACCATTCAAGATGTGATTGTTGGCAATGATGGTAAAAGTGTCATGGTAAAAATGGAAGGCGGCATGAGCTTTAATTATTCAGATCCAGTAGCATGGTTAACAAAAAATGACTTTACGTTCGAGACCACTCAAGGAGACAAAAAGCCTGCGACCATGAGCTACTCTTATAATGAGGACTGGATTGATTACAGGCTGACATTTGCAGAACCTGTGGCAGTAGATTCCAGCTCTCGCATGAGGGTTGAGATGAACAAACCTGGACTCCGTGACTATGCATATGATGGATATGGAGCAGCTTTAGTGAACGATGTTACTCAGAATTTAAGGTCTTTATCTACAAGCCCCACTTCGGTCGAGTACACGAACAGTAATAAGGTAATCAAGATCAACTTTGATTCAGCTATGCAAATAGACAGAGCCACTTTTGCCGATAACTTCACGCTGAAGATTGGTGGAGACGAGTATCGATTACGGGGTCAACTGGTGAATACAAATAGTTCAAACAGAAGCATCGTTCAAATCAATCTGACAAGAGATGCCAATGATGGATACGGTGCAAAACTGGCAACATTGTTGGACGCAACACCAGGAAACGTTCAAATCAAGTATGACACCATTCATGGTGATGGACGCAATCAAATGCGTGATCTGGGTGGTGCCCTGATCCCCAGTTTCAGTTATCAAAGCGTGACTTTTCTTCCCTAAGTATTTGGTAACAATTAGCAACACATATAACTCACCAAACCCCCTGCCAGTCTCTTGGCAGGGGGTTTGACGTTTGCAAAAGAAGGAAAGGGAAGAAAATCCGAAAGAGAACACTGATGCAAGCACTCCCAATAGGGGGGTCTGAAAAAAAGAGAGTCGATAAAAGAAAGTCAAACCGTTATAACAGGTGGCGAAAAAAGTGCTACAATGAAAAGAAGAGCCTTGGCACAACAGCCAAGAATTATAAATCAGCATTCGAAAGCAGGCTGACAGGCACTGGGCAACAAAAAGGGAGGCGTTGCACTTGAAGGCACATCAACTGTTGATCCAGCACGGCGATCATCCGGCAGCCATGACCCGGCGGCTGCTGGAACGGTCTGGTGTTCGTAATGAAATCCGACCGGGCATGAAGGTGGGGCTAAAGCCTAACCTGGTGATGGCTAAGCCCGCCTCAGAGGGTGCTACGACCCATGTGTCCATCGTCAGGGCCCTGGTGGAAACGCTCCAAACCTGGGGGGTGACAGACATCACTATCATGGAAAGCGCCTGGGTGGGCGACAGTACCCGAAAAGCCTTCAAGGTCTGCGGCTACGAAGCCCTGGCCAAGGAAACCGGGGTGAAACTGCTGGACCTGAAAACCGCCCCCACGGTCACCCTGCAGGCAGGCTCCCTGGAGCTGGAGGTGTGCAGGGCACCGCTGGAAGTGGACTACCTCATCAATTTGCCGGTGATGAAGGGCCATTGCCAGACCCGAATGACCTGCGCCCTGAAGAATATGAAGGGCTGCATTCCTGACTCGGAAAAAAGCCGGTACCATACCATTGGCCTTCACGAACCCATTGCAGCAGTCAATACGTTGCTGAAACAAAACCTGATTCTGGTGGACGCCCTTAACGGCGACCTCACCTATGAAGGCGGCGGCTCCCCCGTCCCACTGAACCGGTTAATACTGGCAAAAGACCCGGTGTTGGTGGATGCCTGGGTTGCCCGGTTTATGGGCTATCAGCTGGAAGAAATTGAACATCTGGCCCTGGCTGCCGCCAAGGGCGTTGGTTCGGCGGATCTGACCCAGGCAGAAATTCTTCAGGAAGGAAAAGCCACCGGCAAAATTGACCGGAAGGCTATTCGGGGCGATGCTGCCGCATTCAAACGCTACATTGATGAAAGGGCTGCCTGTTCAGCCTGCTACGCCACTTTGATTCACGCCCTTCGGCAGCTGGAACATCAGGGAAAGCTGATACAGCTGAAAGAAACCCTGGCAGTGGGTCAGGACTTTCAGGGCGTTCTGGGGCCAGGGCTGGGCATCGGCACCTGTGCTGCCGGACTGGAACGGCATGTGGACGGCTGTCCCCCGGAACCGGAGGCAATCGTGGCCTTCCTGGAAGCCTATTTGCAGGATCTTGACTGATCATCAGCAAGTGAACGAACCTTGAGATGCAACTGAAAATGAACATCTATTCAGGTTAAATCTCATTGAGAGCAGCTGGCAAAAGGCTGTATGAATGTTTTCTCTGAATGATGTGGAGAGACGAACTGTGGGGAAGGGAGAGACGATGATGCTGGAAGTGACACAAGAACTGAAAAAAGCATATCCGGGAGGATCTATTGGCATATTGGCCCTGTCGGGGATGAAGAGCCGGGAGGTTTCCACCCGGCTGGAACAGGAGAAGAAAGCCGTGGAAGAAACGCTGCGGTCCCGGTTTCATCATCACGATCGGTCATCTTTAAAATCCATGGAACCCATCGGTAGCTACAGTGAATACTATCAGTCTTTCCGAAAAACCTATCATGTGCTGTTACAGCTGGAATCCATTGTCTTCAAGGGCAAATCCATTCCAACAGTATCTCCGGCAGTGGAAATCATGTTCATGGCAGAATTGAAAAATCAAATGCTCACGGCCGGACATGATTTGGATGAAGTAGAGGGGACGCTGAAGGCGGAGGTTGCTCAACCTGGGCGTACCTATGAGTCAATGAGCGGAAAAACAATTGAAACGGCAGCAGGGGATATGATGATCACTGATGAGAGGGGCATTCTATCCAGCATCATTTATGGCCCTGATCAGCGCACCCGTATCACACCTGAAACAGAGCGGGTGGTATATACCGTTTACGCCCCGCCGGGAATTTCGAAGGCGTTGGTGGAAGAACATCTTAAAGATCTGGAACAGTATGCAGCACTGGCTTGTTCCGATGTCAGGGTGATATCAGAAGTGGTGCATGAGCTGTAGAAACAACGAAATATGCCAGTAATGTAGGGGATAAAATGAGCAACGATTTTACTGGATACCTGACCCTGAAAAATTAATCATCAACACTTAATCCAACACAGGAGGCATGTACATGAAGTTCATTCACACATCCGACTGGCATTTGGGCAAAGTTCTTCAAGGCCAGCCCCTGCTGGAAGATCAGCAGCACATGCTCCACCAGCTGGTGGCAGCCGTTGAATCTGAAAAGCCAGCAGCCGTCATCATCGCCGGTGATCTTTACGACCGCTCCATCCCCCCGGCAGAAGCGGTGAAACTGCTGGACGACACCCTCCACCAGCTGGTGGTCACCCTGAAAACCCCCGTGCTGGCAGTGGCGGGAAACCACGACAGCCCCAGCCGCCTGCGTTTCGGTAACCGGTTGATGAAGGCCGCCGGATACCACATCGCCGGAGAATTGACAGATGCCTTTCAACCCGTCACTTTCACCGATGCCCACGGCCCCGTGGATTTTTTCCTTCTCCCCTATGCTGATCTGGGCACCATCCGTCAGCACTATCCAGAGACAGAAATCACCGGCTATGGGGATGCCTACCGACTGCTGCTGGAAGACATTGAGACACACCGCAACCCGAATGCCCGTTGCGTGCTGGTGACCCACGCCTTTGTCACCCCTGGCGGTGAACCGGAAGCCAACACCAGCGACGCTGAAAAACAGCTTTCTGTGGGCGGCGTTGAATTTGTGCCTGCAGAACTTTTTCAATCCTTCCATTACACTGCCTTGGGCCACCTGCACCAGGGCCGGCAGGTCATGGAAAAGCAGATCCGCTATGCCGGCTCCCCCCTGAAATATTCCATTCGGGAGGCTCATCACGCCAAGGCTTTTGATGTGGTGGAACTGGACGAAAAGGGTGAAGTCACAGTGACTCCCTGGCTGGTGAAAGCCCGTCGTGATGTGCGCACCGTCACCGGACGGCTGCAAGAGGTGGAAAACCACCCCCCGTGTCAGGATTACGTGTGGGTCGGCCTCACTGATGAACACCCGGCACCCGAGGCCATGGAACGGATCCGCTCCGTTTATCCCAATGCGCTGGGCCTTCGCTGGGAAGCCCTCCACCGGAAGCTGGACATAGAAGCAGCTCCCCATACCCTGGAGCGCCACCGGCCGGCGGAAATCGTGGAAAGCTTTTTCGAAACCTTCACCGGCCAGGCCTTGTCAACGGATGACAGGAAGCTGGTGACGGACCTGCTGGAAGAAGCCATGCAGGAAGAACAGGGGGGAGAGGCATGAAACTGTTAAGGCTCACCATGACAGCCTTTGGCCCCTACCGGTCACAGGAAGTCATTGACTTTGAAAAACTGAATACCGCCCGCCTTTTTGTCATTTCCGGGAATACGGGAGCCGGCAAGACAGCCATTTTCGACGCTATCTGCTTTGCCCTCTACGGGCAGGCCAGCGGTACCAGCCGAAAAGATTCCCAGGGACTGCGCTGTCTGCTGGCCGACCCCGCCACCCACACCGAAGTGAACCTCACCTTTGCCATGGGCCAACACCGGTACCGGGCCCAGCGGCGCATGGGGCTGGTGAAACCGGGCAACAAAACCGCCACAGGGGAAGAACACCTGCTGGAACGGTGGGTGGCTGAATCTGACACAACTCCTGGCAGCGATGCAGGTCGCTGGGAACTGATGCTGGAGCGGAACCGGGTACGGGAAATGAACGACACCATTCAACAGCTCCTGGGCCTTGACCAGCGGCAGTTCACCCAGATTGTCATGCTGCCCCAGGGAGAATTCGAAAAACTGCTGTTGTCAGACTCCACAGAAAAAGGCGTGATTCTCCGGCAGATCTTTGACACCGGTCTTTATGAACGTTTCACCAAAAAACTGGAACACCAGGCCCGGGAAGCCTCCCGGCAGTACGAGAAGCAGGCGGAAAAGCTGAAGCTGCTGGAAGAACAGGCCCGGGGCCTGTTTCAACGCAAAGAGGAGGCCGCAGCGGGTCTCCATGAAACCCTTCACCCACCTGGTGATGAACCGGATCAGGCTTCGGCAGCACCTTTGGAGAAGACCGCAGGTGGGCTGGCAGCGGTCTTCTCCCAGGAACAGTGGAATACCCGTCAGGTGATGGTGGCGCTGGATAAAGAGCTGGAACAGCTGCAACAGGCAGTGAGCCAGGGCAAAGAGGATCTGAAGGTGCTGGCAAAGGCATCGCAACAAGCCGCTGAAAACCTGCTGAAAGCCCAAAGCATCAACCAGCAGCTGGAGGTCCTGGCAGCTCGGGAACACCGGTTCCAGGAGTTGGAAAAACAGGGGGAGGCCAGGCAAAAGCAGGAAGAATCCCTGGATCAGGCCCGGAAAGCCCAGCGCATTGAAGGCGAATACCGGTTGCTGGAGGAACGTGGAAAAGAAACAACCGTAAAGGAACAGCTGCTGAAAGAAGCCGAAGCACAGCTGAAACTGGCGGATCAAGAGAAGAATGCCACCAGTAAGGTATATCAGGAAGAAAAAGGCAAGGAACCCCTGCGGCTCAGCCTGACAGAGAAAGTCACCGTGCTTCGGGGGCATCTCCCCGCGGTGAAAACCCTGGCAGAAGAAGCTGACAGGGCTCAAAAGCTCGCCCTTCAAAATAAACAGGAAAAAGAGGCGCTGGAAACGCTGACAGTTCGAATAAAAAACGGAAAAAAGCTGCGGCAACAGCAAAAGCAGGAACAGGAAACCCTGGAAGCCGCCCTGGAGGGCAGTGAAACACTGCCTGAGGAGCAGGCCCGGTTAACAGAGCTGAAAAACCAGCTGAACAGCGGGGTGGAACTGACAGAGCTTCTGAAAGAGCAGACGGCAGATGCCCACACAGCCCAAAAAAAATGGGAAGCCGGCAAAAGCGACTTTGAAACCCTGGAACAACAGTGGGTGGAGGGCCAGGCCCTTCAACTGGCCGCCCATTTGAAATCCGGAGAACCCTGCCCTGTGTGCGGCAGCCAACACCACCCCCAACCGGCGACGGCCGCCACGCCGCCGGTCTCCCGGGAAGCTCTCCAAAAGGCCGGGAAACAGGCGGAAGTCGCCTTTGGAGCCTACCAACAGGCAGTCGCAAGGGTCAAGGCGACCAAAGAGCAGCTGGAGAAGGTGGAACAATGGCTGACGAAAAATGAAATTCCCCGGGAGCATCTGACAGTTTCCCTTGAAAAGGCGGCCCAACAGTTGACAACCGTCACCCGCAGCTTGAAGGCTGTCAAAGAAAAAAGAGATGCACTAACAAAGCTGAAACAACAAGAGAAGAAGAGTGAGCAACTGCTGGGAGAACTGGAACAGGAGCATGAGGGCAAGGCAGAGATGCTCCAAAAATTGAAGGGACAGCTGGATATGCTTCAGGGAAGCCTGGAAGCCCGTCAAAAACAGATTCCCCAAGAGCTGCAACAAATCACCGCCCTGGAAACAGCCATCAGAGAAGCTGAAAAAAATCAACAAGAAGCCCAGCAGGCCTGGGAAAAAGTGGAAAAGGCCATGACTCGCAGCCGGGACGCCTTCGCCCGGGCAGAAACCAAAACTCAAAATGCCCGGGAAAATCTTAAAACTGCCCAGGAACAGGTGAAGAATCAGCAGCAGGTATGGCTTCAGGCGCTGCAGCAGGAAGGCTTTGCCCATGAAATTGCCTTTACCCAGGCGCAGATGAGCCGGGAAGCCATGACAGCTGGTGAGGCAGAGCTGAAAGCCTACCGGGAAGAAAAAAACCTGCTCATCCAGCAGCTCCTGGAGCAGCGGGAGGCGCTGAAAGATGAGAAAAAAGCAGATATCATGGCACTGAAAGACGCTGCCGACACCCTGGCGAATAACCTGGAAACCCGGCGGCAGCAAGAAGCCAACCGGGAAGAACAGCTTCGCCAGGGCCGAGCCTGCCGCCTTCAAATGGAAAAGGAGGGAATGCTGCTGGAAACCCTGGAAGCCCTCCGTAACCGTCTCACCACCCTTCACCGCATCGCCAACGGCAGCGACAACCAGGAGCGCATCAGCCTGGAAACCTATGTGCAGCAAACCTATTTCCGCCAGATTCTCCAGGCCGCCAACCGGCGGCTGCGACTCCTTACCGACGGCCGCATTGAACTGGTACACCGGGAAGAACGGGAAAAACACGGGAAGCGCAGCGGCCTGGGCATCGAAGTTTTCGACATGCACAGCGGCAGCACCCGCAGTGTCCACACCCTGTCAGGAGGTGAGAAATTCAACGCTTCCCTCTGCCTGGCCCTGGGACTTTACGACATCATCCAGCAGGAGAGCGGCGGCACCCTCATGGAAACCATGTTCATCGACGAAGGCTTCGGTTCCCTGGATACCCACGAATCCCTTCCCCGGGCAGTGGACCTGCTCATGGAAATCCAGCAGGCCGGCAGGGTCATCGGCATCATCTCCCATGTGGAAGAGCTGAAAGAACGGTTGCCGGCTGTGCTGTCGGTTCAGAAGCAGTCCGATGGCAGCAGCCGCACCAGTATTCAGGTGAAGGGATAAAGCATCGGGCAAGAGCATTATTAAAAAGCAAAATAAGCACACAGCAAGGGATGAAAAGTACTGCAGCCCCCTGAATAATATGATAATATTATTCAGGGGGCTTGTTTTTAAGAAGCATTACCAAAGTGTAAAATGAAAACGCGCCAAAGTGTTTAGCTATGGTCATGTGAAGATCAATGCTAAACAATAGTATGGAAGCCTGACCAATGATTACCAATGATCAGGGCACAGTCAGTGTTATTCTGATGCAGTACTGATATGCGTGAGGAGGAAAGCAGATGAAAAAGCTGGGAGAAGTGGCAATCATTTACCGGGGGCGTCTGATTCGAAAGGAAGAACTGAGTCCCGAGGGAAACATTGCAGTGCTGAGTGTGGCCCATGTGACTCCTGGGTGGGTTCGGCTTCCCGGGGAGGGTGACCAGGACCGCATTCCGGAAAATGATGAAGATATGACCAGATATCAGGTACTGCCGGGAGATGTGGTAATCACCAGTCGGGGCACCCAGCTGCGGGCCGGGGTTTATCGTGAAATGTCGGGGCATGAAAACGCCACCAGGAAAAACGGCCCTGCTCAACACCAGAAACAACCGTCGGCGGTGATTCTTTCTGCCAACCTGACAGGGCTGCGGTTTCAGGATGAGGTATTTGCAGAATATGCGAATATTTTTTTTAACAGCCCCCAGGGAGTGCACCAGTTGACCACACTTTCTGAAGGTACATCAGGGATCAACCTGGGGAAAAAACAATTGGAAAGCCTGCTGATTCCCTGGCATTCCAGAGAAATAATGGCAGCCATGGCGGCAAGATACCAAAACGCCCTTCAGGCCCGTGAAGCAGCTATCATCCAGGCGGCCAGGGATTGGAAAGTTGCCTGTGATGAAGTGAATGCTTTATTTGATGAAACCCAGGAGAAAGCCTTCGGGGATGTGACCGAAGAAGCCACCCGGCTGCTGAATGTGTGGCAACGCGTTCAGACAATTGTCCCCACGAAAAAGATGGCTCCAAAGCCAAAGGTCTCAAAAAAAGCGAAAGATCGGCTGCTCATTGAACTGGACTAAGCTGAACTAAACTGGGAATAGATTCGAACCAGACTGAGCTGAGACTGATTTTTTATTTAAAAATATCCAGTTAACAAATAAAGCAATCAATGAACCCTGAAATGAACCCTGAAAAAAATGAATGACAGGTAAAATTGAAACTGCCCCATGGAGCACATGAAAAATCGCCAATTCAATGGGCAACGGGACCAAAAACCGGAAATCAACATCACTGTCAAAATACTGGTGGGAAGGGCTGGTTATTTCCGACAGGAGGCGGTATAATAAAACAGAAAGTGAAATTTCGGAATAGTCTCACAAATGAGAATGCTGCGCATGTCTATCTGGAAATAATCAACAAACCGTGTAACAGTTCTTTCAGAAGACGCCGGCAGAAGACACCGGCCCATGCGCATCCAGAGAGAACCGAAAGGAGGGTGCCACTCCCAGGCAGAACCGTCACACCGTCCACCCATGAAATGTTTTGAAAAGGAGGCTGCTATCTATGCAGTTACGTCAACATCGCCTGTTCATCATTCTCCTGGTGGTGGTTATGTGTCTTATGACCACCTCGCCGGCACTGGCCTACCGCCAGATGGAGATCCACCTGCCCCTGAACGAAGCAGAAGCCATGGTGAATGGCACTCCGGTGTCTCTTGAGGTCCCGGCACAAATTGTGAATGGGCGCACCCTGGTACCTCTATCGTTCCTGACAGATCAGATGAAGGTACCTGCCCAATGGGATGCTGCCAACCGTCAGATCATCATTGGAGACGATGGCGCCATTATACTGACCATTGATGCTGCAACGGCAGAAGTGCATGGGGAAACAGTGGCGCTGGATACCCCTGCTGTGATCATGGCAGGCCGCACCTTGGTGCCTCTCAGCTTCATTACCCGTGTCCTGGGAGCTGAAGCTGTCTGGGATGCCGACACCAAAAGTGTTCATGTAACGGCTGTGCCCCAAATGGCATTGGCGGAAGAACTCTACACCCAGCCGGTGGCAGGGGAAGCAGAAGTGCTGGCAGCCCTTGATCCTCATTATGGCTGGGATTTTGCCCTGGCACTGGGAGAAATCGGCAGCTATGCCAATGACTGGGGTTTCCGCATGGGAGCCACCGATGCCGGGCGTGAAGCCTCCATGCTGGTGCATGACGCCTTCCAGGAAATGGGCGTGGAAGCAGCTCTTTACCCCTTTGAAATGTATGGCTGGAATCCACTGGATGCTGGCATGAGCATTCTGGAAATGCCTGAGCTGGAAATTCCTGTGGTGCCCGCGCCTGGCCCCGCCGGTACAGATGCAGCAGGTATCACGGCCGAACTGGTCTACGTGGGGAATGCCACCCGTGAAGACCTGGAAGGCATTGATCTCACCGGCAAAATCGCTCTGGTAGCCTGGAATGAAGACTATGTTTCATGGATCGCCCAGGTGGGGCACCAGGTACGCCGCCAGGGAGCCATTGGGGCACTCTACTTCTGCGAAGAAGGCTACGGCCAGGAGGAATCCGGCGAAGCCTTCTACGTGGCTGACTGGAGTGGCGCCGATATCGACATACCCGTCTGGAACACGCCCAAAAAATACGGCGAAATGCTGGCAGAAATGCTGACGGACGAAACCCTTACTGTCAATCTGTTCTCATTGGTGGAAATTGATGAAAATGCCACCGGCTATAACGTGGTGGGCATGATCCCGGGAACCGTGTACCCCGATGAATTTGTCATCATCAACGGACATACCGACGCTTATTTCCAGGGCTTTATGGATGACTCCCTGCCCATAGGCCTGATGATGAGCATCGCCAAGGCAATGGTGGATACCGGTTACGAGCCCCACCGCACCCTGGTTTTTGTGGCCCATGAAGCAGAAGAATTCGGTGTCATGGATACCGTCTACGACTGGCTCATCGGTTCCTGGGCGCTGCTGGGAGAAAAGAAGGGTGAATGGGCCGGCAACACCGTGGCCACCATCACTCTGGAGCTTCTGGGCTATGAGGGCACGCTCCAGTTGCCCATGCGTTCCTCCGACACCTTGTATTTCCATCTGATGAATATGACACAGGGGCTTGATACCGCCGGCTTTGAAGAGTCAGGAGTTGAAATACGCAACACGGTGGGTACCTGGTCCGATGAATGGTCCTACTCTTACCATGGCATCCCCACCATGCGGACCCACACCGATTACAACATCACCTACAATTTCTACCATTCCCAGCTGGATCAGGCCGACCGGGTGAACTTTGACAAATACACCGCCAACCTGCGCGCCTTCGCTACCCTGATGATGCGTTACGACCAGACGCCGGTGATGCCTTATGATCTGGCCCGTACTCCCCAGCAGTATCTGGAGAACCTGAATCAGGAAGCTCTTAATGCCCAGGGACTGGGAACAGAACTGGCTGAAGCGGCTGCTGCTTATCAGGAGCAGGCCAACGATCTGCTGGATATGACCCTGGCCCTTACTGCAGATCTCATGGAAGCAGAAGAACTGCCGGAAGCAGCGGCAGCAGCCCTGCCCGCCCTGAACCAGGCGTTGCGCAATGCTGCCCGACACGTGATTACCGAGTCTCAGTACCTGTCCCAGGAAAGCCTGGCTTACCGGGTACACTTCTACCAGAATCTCCCGGGCACCTTCCAGCAAGCCATTGATTATCTGGAAGAAGGGGACGGCGCGTCAGTGCTGGAAGAACTCAGCTTCCCCGGCAAGTACTACGCCGAGTTCTATGACTACGAAACCTGGTACAATTCTTACCGGGCTGCCATCGATTCAGAAACCCTGGGTAACGACCTGTTCTGGTCCGAAGGACGCCTGCTGAAATTCTACAACCACTTCCGCACCCTGGAAAGCATCCGGGAAAAAACCGCCGCAGGCGACACGGATTTCACAGCTGAAATCGCCGCCTTCGAAGGGTTTAAAGCAGACGCAGAAGCCCGGCTGGCACAAGCTTATCGGGATGATCTGGCCATGTGGCGGCAAGCCAGCAGTATGCTGCCTGCAGCGCAGATGGAAGCGCTGATGAACCTGCTTCAATAAACATCGCAAGCACCGCAAGTACCGAAAGTATCGCATTTTTTTCAATCATCGCGATCGCATTCAGGAAACGATAAACAGAACAAAACACATCAAGGTGTCAATTAACGTTCTGTTATCATGCAATATCAAAAATATTTACAGAGAAATGGTTGACAAAAAAACGCTGCCGCTGTATTATGATGAAAATCCACCTGACACATCATCACACTAAAGTGATTGTGCCAGGAAAGTGATTTCACCAAAGTGCAGCAAGGCAGTCGATGAGAGAGAACAGTAAACAGGTCAAGGTTTCAGAGAGCCGGCGGTAGGTGCGAGCCGGTACCCCATACTGTTGAATCCGCTCTGGAGATGAGGGGTATCACAACCCTTCCGGTGGAAGACCGTTATCATTCAGCAATGAGGCCTGGCAGGTGAATGAACCCCATTCCCCCGGGCAAAACAAGGTGGCACCGTGGAAGATACAAGCTTCCGCCCTTGGCAGAGATCTGCCGGGCGGAGGCTTTCGTTTTTTTTGAAGACGCATACCGGCAGCAACCGGCAGCACCCTTTCGGAACAGGCCTTCAATGGCCACCGAAACAGGCACAATCATCATCGTGCCGTCACTCGTCGATTCAGTTAGACGGCAGCTACGGTTAATGAACCGCTGCCGGGTCTTCAGAAAAAGGAGGAGAAAATGATGAAAATCATTGTGGCAGAAAAAATTTCGGATAAAGGCATGGAAGTGCTGCAGGCATCGGGCGCGCAGGTGGATCTAAAGCTAAAAATACCCCGGGAAGAACTGCTGGAAATCATTCCCGCCTATGATGCCATCGTGGTGCGCAGCGCCACAAAAATTGACGAAGAATTTTTCGCCCATGCCACCAGTGTGAAAGTGGTGGGCCGGGCCGGCAATGGGGTGGATAACATTGACATGACCGCCGCCACAAAACACGGCGTCATCGTAGTGAACACCCCTGATGCCAACAGCGTGTCTGCCGCAGAGCACACCATAGGGCTGATGCTGGCTTCCAGCCGAAAAAGCCCCCAGGCCAACATGGCCATGAAGAACCGAATCTGGGACCGTTCTCCCTTCACCGGCACCGAGCTTTACCGAAAAACCGTGGGCATCGTGGGGCTGGGCCGCATTGGCGCCCTTGTCGCCACGCGCCTTCAGGCCTTCGACATGAAAGTGATTGCCTACGATCCCTACATTGCCGACAGCCGTTTTGAAAAATTTGGCGTGGAGAAAAAAGAAACGTTGGCAGAGTTGATGCAGGAAGCCGACTTCCTCACCGTTCACACGCCCAAAACCAAAGAAACCCTGGGAATGATCGGCAAAGAGCAGTTTGCCCTGGCGAAAAAAGGCCTGCACATTGTCAACTGCGCCCGGGGAGGTATTGTCGATGAAGAAGCCCTTGCCTGGGCGGCGGCTGAAGGCATCGTTACAGCAGGCGGTATCGACGTGCTGAAGGATGAACCCGCCACCACCTCACCCTTATTCGATTTGGAGCACATCATTCTCACTCCTCACATTGGTGCTGATACCGTGGAAGCTCAGGATAACGTGGGTGTCAGCATTGCCCACGAAGTACTCAGCGCCCTGCGGGGTGAAGTGGTGCCCAACGCTGTGAACATGCCCACCCTGCAGCGCCAGGAGCTGGAGCAGGTAAAGCAGAGCCTGAAACTGGGTGAAATCATGGGCAAGTGTTACTACCAGCTGAACAAAGAGCCGGTGGAACAGCTTGAAATCATCTACAGCGGTGAAACCGCCAAAATGGAAACGGAAATGATCACCCTGGCAGTCTTGAAAGGCCTCATGGAGCCGGTGATTCAGGAAAAAGTAAATTACGTAAACGCAGGTCTGCTGGCGAAAAACCGGGGCATCGAAGTAGTGGAAAGTAAAATTGCCGACAACGAACACTACCTGAACTTCATTCAGCTGAAGGTCCACTCGAAAGAAAAAACCTTCACCATCGGCGGCACCGTTTTCGGCAAAAATGAACTGCGCATAGCAGAGATCAACGGGTTTGTCTTTGATGTGATTCCTACCGATTACATGCTCATTGCTGAAAACATCGACCAGCCGGGAATGATCGGCAAAATCGGCACCATGCTGGGGCAGAACAATATCAACATCGCCACCATGCAGGTGAGCCGCAATGTTCAGGGTGAAAAAGCCATGATGTTCATGGCCATCGACTCTGAACCAACAGAGGAAGATCTGGCCAAGATCACCACGGTGGACGGCATTCTGAAGGTGCAGTTCCTGCAAATGGGTTAGGCATAGGTGGAAAGGAGCAGACCAATGACAGAACCAATGACACAACCATTTAGAATAGCCGTCATCGGCGGCGATGGCGTAGGCCCTGAAGTGGTGGCTGAAGGCATTAAGGTCATGAAAAAAATACAGGCACTGGACAACACCGTGGCCTTTACCTTCGAAGCATTCCCTTGGGGCTGCGAGTACTACTTGCGGGAAGGCCGCATGATGCCTGAAGACGGACTGGAGCAGTTGAAAGCCTTTGAGGCCATCTTCCTGGGAGCCGTGGGTTACCCGGGTGTTCCAGATCATATCTCCCTGTGGGACCTGCTGTTAAAGATTCGAAAAGGCTTTGACCAATACGTCAACCTGCGGCCGGTGAAGCTGTTAAAGGGCGCTCCCTGCCCTCTAAAGGGTGTGGAGCGGGAAGCCGTGAACATGACGGTGATTCGGGAAAACTCTGAAGGCGAATATGCTGGTGCCGGCGACTGGTTATTCAAGGGGCAGCAGGAGGAAGTGGTGCTGCAAACCGGCGTCTTTTCCCGGAAGGGAACGGAGCGGATCATCCGTCACGCCTTCGAAGTGGCCCGAAAAGAAGGACGAAGCCTGACCAGTATCAGTAAAGCCAATGCCCTGAACTATTCCATGGTGTTCTGGGACCAGGTATTTCAGGAAGTGGCCCGGGAGTATCCCGAGGTGGCCACACATTCCTACCTGGTGGACGCTGCCGCCATGTTCATGGTGCGTGATCCGGGACGCTTTGAAGTGGTGGTCACCTCCAACCTCTTCGGTGATATCCTCACCGACCTGGGGGCCGCCATCGCCGGCGGTATGGGCCTGGCCGCAGGTGCCAATCTGAATCCGGAGAGAAAGTACCCCTCCATGTTCGAGCCCATCCACGGGTCAGCTCCCGACATCGCCGGGCAGCAGAAATCCAACCCCCTGGCGGCTATCTGGTCTGCCAGCCAGATGATGGACTTCTTTGGAAGAGAAGATTGGGGAGCCGCCATTCTCGAAGCCATGGAAGCGGTACTTCAGGAAGGACAGTCCCTCTCCCCTGACCTGGGTGGCACCGCCACCACCAGTGACGTGGGAGACGCGGTGATTGCCAAACTGGAAGGGATGGCTCCCTGAAGAGCTGATGCAGTCTGAGGAGCCTTATTCAAGGGCTGTTTAGTTGAAGACAAAGGGCTTTGGCCCGGCCAGATGATTCCAATCTTGTGTGTTTTTAGTCGCAAGTCTCGAAAACAGCGCCTGAACTCGCTGCGCTCAAACAACAGGCGCTGGCGGTTTTCTCATCTTTTCGAAAAAACACTGACAAGATTTCCAAGGCTGTCTTTTACCAAATCCCTTGTCTTCATCTTGTTTTGTCTACAGTCTGAGCAGCCTTGATTCAAAGGCTGTTTTTTCTGTTTTTGGAAAAAATGCAACCCTTCTGGCAATACGGCGTCTATAGAAGCATCAAAGGAAATCATCGCCGGTGGAAATGAAGTATCACAGGCCACCGGAAAAACTGCTGAAATAGACCAGGAAATTAAAGAGGACAAAGAGAACCATAAAAAACGGGGAAAATGATTCGGATCGTTCTCAAGAGGAAAAAATGGAGAAGAGCAACAAAAGAAGAAGAGGAGGGTGACGCATGAAACATTTACGCACACACATGGGATTGGCACTGGCACTGGTGCTTTTACTGCTGGTACCCCTGAACATGAGCCGGGCCATGGAAAACCAACAAGGCAACCCCGACACCCCGAACAATCCGGGCAATACATCCACCGGGGACGAAGAAACCCCCGGCATTGAAACCCTGGGAGATTTTGCCACACTGAAATCACTTTTGGATGAGTTTAACAAATCCATGCAGGTCTATGGACAGCGGGAAATGATGGTCAACATGGAAGAATCAATGGATACAGGAGCGGCACCTGCCGAAGCGCCGGCAGCCTCTCAGGATGCTTCCCGCAGCGGTGGCACAGCCGATTTTTCCACCACCAATATTCAGGTGGCTGGGGTGGATGAAGGAGACCTGGTGAAAACCGACGGTGAGTACCTGTACCGCATCAACCAGGATCACATCGCCATTCTTCGGGTTGATCCCGACCGCCCCATGGAAACAGCAGGCCGAATCCTGCTGGATGAATACTTTCAGCCCCAGGAACTGTATCTGGACAACAACAAGCTGGTGGTCATCGGCAGCAGCTGGGTGATTCGTCCCCAGAATCCTGTTCTCTATGATTCTGTGACTCCCCAGGAATCCGGCAGTAGTAGCAGTCCAAGCCGAACCAGCGTTGAAGTGGACACAGCGCCCGCAGAAGAGTTGCTGCCAGACACCGGACGTTCCATGATCTATCCGCCAGACTGGTGGATGCCCCAAACTACCACCCTGAAGGTGTACGATGTAAGTCAACCCGCCAAAGCTTCCCTGCTGCGGGAAATCGTGGTGGAAGGAAGTCTCCTTTCTTCCCGAAAAGTGGACGAAGCCCTGTACCTGGTAACCAACCGGCATTTTGATTATTACTGGATCATGCAGGAACGGCCCGGACAGGCAGAAGATTTGCTGAAACCGGTGTACCGGGACAGTGCCTTGGAAAAAGGTGCCCTGCAGACTGTCAGCTTTGATGAAATCGGTTACTTCCCCGGAGCCGTAGAACCCAACTACATCACCCTGATGGGACTCTCTTTGGACCGCCTCACCGAACCGGCAGAAGTGGAAGTCTTCCTGGGCCGGGGCCAAAATATCTACGCCTCCCGGGAAAACCTCTATGTGGCCATGGAAAAATGGGAAGCACCGGCGGAAAACATCTGGCCTATGCCCCGGTTGGGCTGGGAAGACAACACCCGTACTGATGTGTACCGTTTTGCCCTGAACCAGGGGCGCATTTCCCACGCGGCCACGGGGCATGTGCCCGGCCGCATTCTCAATCAGTTCTCCATGGATGAACACCAGGGCCACTTCCGCATTGCCACCACCACCGGCAACACCTGGCGCACCGACGAAGGCACCTCCAAAAACCACCTGTATGTGCTGGACCTCAACCTGAATCGAAAAGGGGCCATTGAAGACATTGCCCCCACTGAGCGCATCTATTCAGTCCGGTTCATGGGAGAACGGGCCTACATGGTCACCTTCCGGGAGATAGACCCCTTCTATGTCATTGATCTGAAAGACCCGGCAAAACCGGAAATACTGGGATATTTAAAAATTCCCGGCTACAGTGACTACCTGCATCCCTACGATGCCAACCATATCATTGGCTTCGGCAAAGAAGTCTATGATGTGAAAGGCAATGCCATTCCCGGCGGTTTCAAGATGGCCGTCTTCGATGTGAGTGACGTCACCCGCCCTGTGGAAAAATTCAAGCTGGAAATCGGCGACACTGGTTCCGATTCCCCCCTGCTTTACGATCATAAGGCCCTGCTTTTTTCCAAAGAGCGTAACCTCATTGCCTTTCCCATAACCGTGATGGAGAAGCCTGCTGGGACTGACCCAAACAACCCTTGGCAGTGGGGGCAGTTCACCTTCCAGGGAGCCCACGTGTACGGCCTTGATCTTAACAAGGGCTTTACCCTGAAAGCCGCCATCACCCATCTGAGCCGGGAAGATTACCAAAAAGCCGGCCAGTTCTGGTATGATGGTGAGAAGAATGTGGACCGCATCCTTTACGTGGGCGACACCCTGCTCACCACCTCCAATCACCAGGTGCAGCGCCACCGCCAGAGCGATTTCAGTCTGGTGGATCAGGTGATGATGCAGACTCAATAAACAGCGAAGACAAGAACCCGCCGGCTTGTTGCCGGCGGGTTCTTGTCTTCTTAAAGGATGATGGTGTCAATACGCCACATGACCAGTTTCCACTTAAGTGTCAACCTCAGCAGAAATAGTGACTTCACGACGATCTGGGTTCCAGTCCACCTCAAACCCAAGAGCTTCACTGATGAACCGCACAGGGACCACTGTGCGTCCGTTGACAATCTCCGGTGTCACAGTGGGGTTTCGGTCAATGGGAACAGATGCGCCGTTGATGGTGGCCGTGGATTGCCCAATGATCATTTCAATCATCACTGCATCTTCACCAGCACCTCGCTGATAAGTGACAGTACGGGATGCTGGAATCCACCCGATTTCGGCCCCCAGTTCCTCGCCGATAAACCGGAAGGGCACCAAGGTGCGTCCATCTTTGATGAAGGGAGCCGCATCCAACCCTTTAACCTGACTGCCGGAACGGGCGGTGGTGCCGTCAATGGTGAGCACTAACTCATATCGCTCAGTTGCAACTGGCGGAACTTCATCTGCCTCTTCGTCTTCAATCACCGGATCAATGGTGTCGGGGATTGTATCGCCATCATCATCCACATCACGATAATCTCCCATCACCATGAAAACATCACTTGTGTCGGTGTCAGCATCTGGATTCACCATTACTCTTTCGAAGTTGGCGCCCCAGCACCAGAGGCTGCCGTTGTCATCTGCCTGGGCTCTGCCGCTGCCAATGTCGGTGCTCCAGCAGTAAACATCACTCCAGTATAAGCTGGAGTGTTGCAGCACATCCACAAAAATCCAGGCTAAAATCATATCTGCCGGCTGGCCGTTGGTTTTTTGCTGTTCATAGGTTGTTTTGATCTTGTCAAAGCTGAGAGAGCCGCCATCATCACCAAGGACAGCCACACCCCCTCGCTTGTTGGAGCGGGAACTGTTATAATCCTGGGCTTTCATCACGATATCCTCTCTAAAATCGTCATCCATTTCCCGAAGCGAGGCATTGAGAAAGAAAACTGCGGCTTCGTCCAGCATCTGTTGGGGGTGATCCGCATCCCCGTCCAGAATGGCCAGCGTGCGCTGCAGATTGGAAACAAAGTTTGCCGAAACAATGACACCATGGCCAGTGCCTTCGCCATGACCGTCGTCAGCGGCACCGGGATTGGGGTTGAATGGCCCGGTGGTACCTTCGCGGATACGCCGCAGCAACTCTTCCAAAGAGGGATCCAGACCGCTCAGGTAAGCTTCCATCTGACGCTGGTCAGCGGGAATTCGCTGCTGGGCCAGATATTCCAGAAGCACACGGTTAATGTTTTCGGGAGCCCCCTGATCAAAATAGAAGTTCAGGCCCAGGTTGTGGTGAAGGCCCACACTTTCAGCGGCCTCTTCATCTGGGGCCCAGCCGCCCCCGGAAATTCCCTGGTCAAGGCCTTCCTTCAGAGAACCGACAATGCCGCCCACAATGGCGCCAGCTCCGGTTTCTGTTTGAATAAACCCTTCCAACGCTCCCACAGCATCCGCTACAACAATATCTTTAAAACGGTTCCACCAGGGCGGCTTTGCCGAAGCCTCCAAAGGTATGGCCATGGTCAGCAAAACAACCAGTGACAGGGTGAGTGCCAATACTCTTTTTCTCATATTCATTCTCCTTTCTATGGTTAGCAGCTTGATGGGTGATTAAATGCAAAAATGCCGGTGGATTAGGTCGGCACTGAATAAGTTAGTGAATTATATGAAAATAATAATTATTATCACATTACCCGGTGGCGAAGAAGTTAAACATATTCTAAATAAATGTCATCAAACTGCAAAGAAATCACCCTGGTTTTACCATGAGACTTTTACCATCAGAACTCACCGATGCGGCTTCCGCTCCATCTGCTTTCTATGGTATAATGGCGTCATTGGTTCTGGAATGGCAGGCATCCTGCGTTCATGGTCAGGTATTAAGATTCAGCAGAAAATGCGGAGGGGATCAAATGAAAGTTACATACAGAGACATCTCGTTGAAAGAAGTAGCCATCATCAAGGAAGTGTGGGAAAAAAACCGACTGTTTCACGAAGCAACCTCCCAGTTTTTTGGGCATTTGTATCATAGCCTCATTTTTGAAGAACGGATGGCTCCCTTCGAGGCTTTTGGTGAAGATCAGATGAAAATCACCATTGCAGAAGCTGTAGGCGAAGAAGAAAGCCAACAACAGGTGATTGGCTACTGCTTGTCCACCATCGACGGCCATGAAGGTCAGATGCAAACCCTCCATGTGCTGGAAGAATTTAGAGGTAAAGAAATTGGAAAAGAATTGATGCAGCGTCATTTGGAATGGCTGAAAGATCATAAATGTGAAGCAGTCAGCCTGGTGGTATCTCAGGAAAACGAAAAAGCGATCCGGTTTTATGAAAACCATGGCTTTCAAAAAAACACCATCGAGATGCGGTTAATCCAATCATGATGACATGATCAAAGGGAAGGCGATGAGCCTTCCCTTTTATTTCACCAATATGTTCAGACTCTTGGAGTCTTCCAGCACTTCAATGCCATAAGGCACATTACTGGGCAGCATCATCAGCTCGCCCTTGCTGACAACCTGTTCATCAGACTGGTGGAAGCGAATCTTCAGCCTGCCTTCATAGACATAAATCAGGCTGTCTTCTTCCTGATATTCTTTGCTGATACTTTCACCCTTTGCGTAAGAGAAAAAACGAACATCTGTGGTTTCAGTGGCACAAATGGCCTTGCTGGCAATGGTGTGGGCGCTGTTTTCAACCATTTTACCGATGGAAATGGCGACCAGAGGGTCAATGTTCTTCATCACCTTCATGGTTACTTCTCCTTCCTGACCACCATCAACAGCATTTTCATATCTTCTTTTGCAGTGACCTGATGAGAAATCCCGGCAGGCATAAGCACCAGCTGCCCCTTCACGGCTTCCTGGGTTTCTTCGCCAATGGTAACACGGGCCACGCCTTCATGAATATAAAGAAGGGCATCGCCGTTGGCTGTATGGGGGCCAACGCCCTCCCCTGTACCGAAAGCCAGCAGGGTAATGCCCACTCCTTTTTCCTGAGCCAGCGTCTTGCTTTCAATTTGGCCGGGCTTGCAGCTGACCATTTCATCAAAGTTAATGGCTTTCGCTTTTTCAATGTTTTTGATTAAATCCATGTTCATCCTCCATTCATATGATCGATCGTTGATGGCTTATCTACTGCAAATTTATCATGAGCTCTCACAGATGACTGTGATTTAAATCACACCATCAAGTAAAAGATATCGAATCAGCCGATGGAGGGATTATCGGAAGATTCACTGCAGAAAAATGATGGGTTGGCGGCTTTGAATCAGCGGATATTCTGTGTAAAAAAGAAGGATAAAAACATTAAAAAGTGTTTAGCCAAATGATGCTGGGGTATATTGAAAGCAAAGGCAAACTATTCGAAAGAATAGGACGCAAAGTTACGACCTAAACAACAATGAAAATTGTTGCAAGGTGGCCGGACTACCTAAAAACCTTTCGGTGTAATAGCAAACTATTCGAAAGAATGGGACGCAAAACTAAAGGGTCTAAGGACAGTCATTTTCAAGAAAAAGCAGTAATGCTCATCCTGAAAAAAACTGTTTATGACAGCCAGCAACCGAGAAGGGTTTTTTGTTTGTTAATATGAAGAGGTAAACAATACTTAACAAGGCCCTGCTTTCAGTAGTGTATATGAAAGCGGGGCCTTCTTGTGTGGAAAGGCAGTTTGCTGAAATCAATCACTGCGGCTCTCCACTGCGGAAGTACTCATTTTAGGCAGAAACGCTGTTAAAAAAAGTGGCAGTGACTGGGAAGTTTCTTCAACGATGTCATAACTGCCATTATACGCACACCAGTCATAAATCATTCCCCGGGAAAATCGAAGGAGATGGCGGGTGATTTGAGTTGCTGTCAAAGAGTCTGACAAGACCCCCGTCTGCTGGGCATCTTCAATCATTTGGGTCAAAATTAAAGGGAACTTACGGGTGGTGGAAATAAAAAAAGCACGGCCTGCCTGCAGCTGGCTGCGATAAAACTGCTGCATGGTTTCAACACCCATGTCTTCTGCATACTTGACCTGATACTTGATGGCTTCAATAATCTTATCCAGAGGAGGCAGCGATTCCAACTGCGCGCTTGCATGAGCTTCAAAGTGTTCATCATATCGGCGGTAAGACTCCACGATGATGTCTTCCTTGCCGGCAAAATGATGGTAAAAAGCGCCGGTGGAAACGCCAACGGTTTGGCAGAGATCCTGAATACTCACGTGATCATATCCCTGTTCAGCAATCAGGTCCAGGGCCGTGTTTAAAAGGGCTTCTTTGGTTTGCATGGCTTGTTGCTTTCGCTGAGTCATTTTCTTTTTGTTCACGATACAGCTCCTTGTCCTGAATGAACCATTCTTAAGTTGAGGATGTGCAAATCCATATTCATTATACACCATTTAATCACGGCAAGTGAAGTCTTAACAATGAGGAATCGTCTGGTACATATCGGTTGGTACGTCTGACAGAGCATATTCATTTCTGAATGGTTCATGGTGAATAACAGGCGTGGATAAAAATGAATTTGACAAAAATAAGACAATGATCTATGATTAACATATTCAGTTCGCCGAACTGATTATGCAAAATCACAAAGGAGGATTTCAATGAAACGAAAACTGATGATGGGATTGTTGATAGTCTGTTTGATGGCAGGGCTTCTGGGTTGCAGCAGTGAGAATGCTGGTTCGGCTGAGCCGGAAACCTATGTGGGCACCGCCAAAGGCTACGGTGGCGATGTGACAGTCACAGTAACCATGGAAGAAAACGTTATCAAAGAAGTGACGGCCGAAGGGCCTGATGAAACTGAGGGAATTGGCACAAAGGCCCTTGAAGAACTGCCGGCAGCAATTGTCGCTGCCAATTCAACTGAAGTTGACGTGATCGCTGGTGCCACAGTTACCAGTAACGCCATTTTGACAGCAGTGAGAAATGCACTGAGCGAAGGTGATGGAACCGAATCAGCAGGTATGACCTTCACACCGGGTACCTATGCCGGGGAGGCTTATGGGTACATGTCCACCATTGTGCTGGATGTCACCGTATCAGAAGATGCCATCACTGGTATCGAGGTGGTGGAAAGCGGCGACTCTCCCATTCTTTTCGACGCCGCCCGGGATGGCATGATCAGTGAAATACTCACCTATCAGACGCTGGCAGTGGACGTGGTGTCAGGTGCCACCTCCAGTTCCCACGGGATTCTGAATGCTACAAAAGACGCCTTGCTGAAAGCAGGTGCCTCAGAAGAAATGGTTAACCGGCAGGCTGAAAGATCGGACTTCACCCCTGAATCCATTGAAAATACAGCCGATGTCATTGTTGTTGGCGGCGGCGGTGCAGGCCTGGTAGCAGCAGCCACGGCGGCTGAAGCAGGTGCCACGGTGATCGTGGTGGAGAAAGCCCCTTACCTGGGTGGCAACCTGGTGGTCTTCGGCGGCATTTACAACACCCCAGACCCGTCGAAGCAGTCGTTGGTGGAAATGAGCGAGGCTGTGAAGGCAATGGTGGAGAAAGCCATCACAGTTGCACCGGCCAACGAGGCTCATGCAGCTGCCATCGCGGCTGTGAAAGCGGATTACGACAAATGGAAGGCCGAAGGAGCCACCGGACTTTTCGACAGCGCTTCCTGGTTTGCTCTCCAAACATGGAACGCTGGCGACCAGGTTGCCAGTAAAGAACTGGTGGATGTGATGTGCGACAATGCCTATGAAGGCTTTGAGTGGCTGGAAGCCATCGGAGTGGAATTCACCGATGGCATCACCCAGGGAGCCGGTTCTCTTTACCAGCGAACCCATGGCGCCGTGAAGCCCAATGGTTCCGGATTCATTGATGCCTATGTGGAAACCTTGAACCAGTATTCAGACCAGGTGGAAATCCTCATGGAAACCGCAGCAGACTCTCTGATCATGGACGGCAGCAAAGTGGTGGGTATCACCGCCACCGATGTGAAGGGAAATACCTACACCCTCAACGCCAACAAAGGCGTGGTGCTGGCCACCGGTGGATTTGCCGGCAATGTGGCCCTGCGTCAGGAATACGCGGAAGGCGGCACCTGGAAAGACTTGGGTGAGAACGTACTCACCACCAACCTGAAAGCAGTTTCAGGAGATGGCATTCTCATGGCAAGAGATATCGGAGTGAACCTGGTGGATATGGAGCACATCCAACTGCTGCATTTGGGAAATCCCTTCTCAGGAGCCACCACCGGTGTTATTCCTTACAAAGGTCGAAACGCTGACGAAGTGATTTTTGTCAATGCGGAAGGAAACCGGTTTGTGGCAGAAGATGCCCGACGTGATGTGATCTGCAATGCCATTCTGGAGCAGCCAGGCGGTTTTTACTGGATGATTCACGATTCCAAGAACATTGACCCCAACAGTGACCTGGTGGCCAACTACCTGAAAGGCGGCTATTTCCATAAAGCCGATACCCTGGAAGAACTGGCAGAGATCATTGAAGTGCCGGCAGAAACCCTGGTGGCCTCAGTGGATCAGTACAACCACTCGGTGGAAACCAAGGTGGACGAAGTCGCCGGCAGAGGACTCTTTGTGGAAACCATTGATGAAGGCCCCTACTTTGCAGCCAAACGAGTGGCATCGGCCCATCATACCATGGGCGGTGTGGAGATTGATGCAGACGCCCGGGTTTACTACGAAGACGGAACCATTGTGGAAGGTCTTTTTGCAGCCGGCGAAGTCACCGGTGCCATTCACGGGGGTAACCGGGTGGGTGGTAATGCAGTGGTGGATACCGTCGTCTTTGGGCGCATCGCCGGCTTCAACGCTGCCAAGTGATGAACAATAACTGCTCAGTTTCTGAATAGCCTGATGCATCAGTAAGTAAGAAGCTCCCGTGCTTTTCGGGAGCTTCTTTTAACGTAAGCTCCAAAACTCAGTTCAGTTAGCTCGCAGTATAGTGCTGAAAAATGATCAAATACAAAAAAAGATTGACAACAACCTATTTATGTAATAAATTACATAAATAGGTAATGCATTACATAAAGGAGGCGCGCAACATGATGAAATCACCCCATCCAAGTGTGACACAACAGCAATACATTTTCGGCAGCTTGTTTCTGTTATCCAATAAACTTCAGGTCATTGGCGATCAATTTCTGGTTCAGGATGGCATGACCATTCGCCAATGGTTTTTGACGGTGATGATCCTGCAGTTTGATCAAGACCCGGGACCAACGCTGGGCGAAGTGGCCCGTCTCATGGAGACTTCCCATCAAAATGTGAAACAGCTGGCTCTGAAGCTCCAGGAAAAAGGGTTTCTCACCATTGAAAAAGATGCCCAGGACGGCCGGGCCATTCGGTTGCAGCTGACGGAAAAAAGCCGGGAGTACTGGAAGGCCAAAGAACCGGTTCAGGATTTATTTCTCCAGAAACTGTTTGCAGGAATCACCCCTGATGAAATCACCAGTACCTGTGAAACCTTCCAGAAGCTTTTTCATAACATGGACGGCTGGAACAACCCCCTTGAGAAATGACAGAAAGCAACAGAGAAACAGCAGAAAATAATGACGGTCAAAACTCTCAGACAAACAGAAGAGAACCACGTCAACTTCTATCAAAACGATGAAACGGTGAATGTAACCAAAAGCGCGAAAGATCCCGCGTTGGAAGTGAAAAAGAAATGGAAGAAACGAAAATGAAATGGAGTGATTAAGATGAAAAGAGTATTGAAAATGCTGGGGGCTGTCGTGCTGGTGCTCATCCTCATCGCCGGAGGCATGTTCATCTACCTGACACAGGGACTTTCCCAAGGGGCCAGCCTGCCGCTTGAGGGCATTGATCTGTCTGAAACAGCCGACGGCACCTATGGAGGGCGGTATGAGGGCGGCCGCTGGAGCAACCAGGTGGAAGTCACGGTGGAAAACCATCGCATCACCCGCCTGGAAGTAGTGGAAGGGGTTGGTTTTGGGGAGGAAAATTTCTCTCAGAATCTCTTCGACGCTGTCATAGCAGCCCAGGACACCCGTATCGACACCGTCTCCGGGGCCACTGTCACCACCAGAGCCTATCTGAAAGCCATTGAAAATGCATTGAAGCCATAACGGCAGGGAGGCACAAACAGCAGCATGACAAGGAATGAGACATCCGTTAAAATTTTAAATAAAGGAAACGAAAGGAAAGAATCCATGAGCACAGTCATTTTAAGTGGGCTTCCAGAAAGCCAGCAAACCCTGGAAGCAATGATCACACAGATGGTAACAGAATCACAGACGGTCTTACAGCCAGCATCAAAGTCGGCGGTGATCCGCGTCACCTGCCTGCCCCTGCGCACCCTTCATCTGGAACCCTGTGCCTGCTGTGAAGCCTGTGCTTACAAAAGCCCCGGGGCCTGTGCCCTGAAAGATGACACCGCCACCCTGATGAAACACATTGCCCCGGCAGACACACTGGTGCTCCTGACACCGGTACGCTTTGGCAGTTACAGTGCCCGGATGAAGCAAACCGTTGATAAGTTCATGCTGCTGGCCCAGCCCGGCTATGGACACTACCGGGGTAGTCTGGTGCATCCTGCCCGATATGGCACCAAGAAAATCATTGGCCTGGGAGTGGCTGAATCAGTTTCCCCCCAGGCAACAGCCAATTTCACCCGACTGGTGGCCCACAACGCCCATAACCTACAGTCTCCCTGGAATGCCGGCGTGATCAATCCCCGGCAGTCACCGGAAGAACTTCACCGTGAAGTGACGCGTCTTATCAATGAAGCATCGGTGACGTCGCCTGCTGAAGATATCTTTTCAGAGCCAGTCCGCTCGCTTGGTGATCCGGTCATCGCTCCATTAATGAAGTCGCAGCGCTGGCTCTTTCTCAACGGAAGCCCCCGAAGAGAAGGCACCTCCCAGTCCTTCATCAATACCATGGCGCAGCTGGTAGAGGAGGCGGGTCATGAAACCACGCTGCTGCAGATACAGCCCTTTGCCAGAGAAAAGACTCCGTTCAGTGCAATGGAAGAGGAGCTGGCCGCCTGTGATGTGTTGGTGCTTTCCGCTCCTCTTTATTCCGACACACTGCCCTACACCAATCAATGGCTGCTGGAAAAACTGGCAGATAGCTGCTCACAGCATTTGGAAGGAAAGTGTTTTTTTACCGTGGCCCAGTGCGGGTTCCCCGACGGTTCCCGTCTTGTTCCGATGCTGAATACCTGCCGGATTTTTGCCGAAGAAACGAGGATGATCTGGCTGGGTGGATTAGCCTTTGGCGGCGGCCCCCTCATCAACGGTGCCGGGCTGGAAACCCTTGGGAAAAAAGGCCGGCAGTACATGCGGGGTTTCCATCTGGCGGTGACGGCAGTGCTGGCCCGGCAGCCTATTCCGGCTGAAAGCCAGCAGCTGTTAACAGTGCGTATTCCAAAGGCGATGCACCGTCCCATGATCTGGTACCTGAACCACCGGGTGAAAAAAGAAGCCCGGTATCAGGGGGCTGTGGATGTGAATGCCCGGCCCTACCTGACCGACTGATGCGGCTCACCGCGCAGACTGATACGACTCACCGTCGACAGCAGTCGCTGGAAAGATGTGTTCATTTCACTGTTTTGGTTCATGATCTTTTGAGGTTTTATCATTACCGGACAGGCAGAGTTCTCGTCGATCTTTTCAGGCGAGAGTCATGCCTGTTCGTTTTTTTGAGGCGAAGGAATCAGCATGACCATTCAAAGCCTTCGGTTACTGAATGAACAGTCGGGTATGAATGGAAGTAGGTAGTGAGTTTGGCAGCAAAGAAGTGGAGGGCTGTGGATGGATGGTTCCATGATCACTGTACTGCTGATGCTGACAGTCACCATTGGGCTGCTGGCGGCAGATGTACTCCGCATCGATCTGGTGGCACTTCTGGTGATGCTGCTCTTGGGATGGACGGGCATTCTAACGGCTGAAGAGGCTTTTTCAGGATTCTCCAGCAATGCGGTCATCGCCATGATGGGGGTGATGATGATCAGTCAGGGCCTTGCCAAAACCGGGATTATTGACCGGCTTTCCCAAATGGCTGTTCGCATAACCGGTGGTGGAAAAACGATTATTGTCCTGAGCATTTCTCTTATGGCAGGGTTGCTTTCCGGTGTATTGATCACTGTCGGTGTGGCCGCACTGTTTTTGCCGGTGATGCGGCAGATCTCCCGCCGGCAGAAAATTCCAGCTTCAGACCTGCTGATGCCCATGGGGTTTTCAGCCATTCTGGGTGCCAACCTGACCATGGTGGGATCAGCCCCGCTCATCGTGCTCAACGATTTACTGCGCAGCGGCGGGCAGAAGCCCTACGGGCTCCTCAGTGTATTCCCGGTGGGCGTGCTCCTGCTGGGGGCCGGCCTCCTGTATTTCTGGCTGTTGGGAAGCCGGATCCTGCCGGACACCTCCCAGCGACCCACGGCCCAGTCTCACCAGGAAAAACTGATGGAAACCCTCCATCTTTCTCACCATATCAGCTGTTACCGCATCCCTCCAGACTGCCCCTTGATAGGAAAGACGCTGGATGAAGCAGCCATCTGGCAGCGTTTTCAGCTGCATCTTCTGGGAATGGCGGGTGAATCAGGGGTGGAGTATGTCCCCTGGCGCGAAACCCGGTTTCGTTCCGGTCAGGTGCTGTCTCTCCTTGGAACAGAAGAAGCCTCCCGGCATTTTTCAGAAACATGCGGTCTCCAACCGGCAAAGGCCGGCGAATCCCTCCAATCCCTGGCAGAATCCCATAGTGCCGGATTTGCAGAAGTCATCATTCCGCCCCGTTCGGCCATGGCAGACAGCAGCCTGAGGGAGTTCTCACTGCGGAAAAAATATGCCGTGGAGCCACTGGTACTTTTCAGTGGCGGGGAAGAGGTGCGGGAAGATTTTTCCGATCACCACATGCGCCAGGGAGATACCCTGGTGGTGTACGGCTTGTGGCAACATATCCGCGAACTTAGTCGCAGCCCCGATTTCATCGTCATCACCCCTGTTGCGGCACCGGACCATACTCCTGAAAAGACCAAAGCCGCCGTTGCCTGCCTGCTGGGGGCCGTTGCCATGACCCTGGTTGGTTTTCCGGTATCCCTGGCCTTCTTTTCAGGTGCTGTGGCCATGATCCTGGCTAAGGTGGTGACCCTGCAGGAAGGATACCAGGCCATTGAATGGAAAGTGATTTTTCTCCTGGCAGGCCTGATTCCCCTGGGGACAGCCATGCAGAAAACCGGCACCGCAGCGTTTCTGTCAGAAAATCTCATGAAGCTTCTGGCAGGCCGGCATCCGTTGTTCTTTCTTCTGGCAGTGGCAGCACTGGCCAGTTTTTTTGCCCTGTTCATGTCCAATGTGGGGGCAGTGGTGATTCTAACGCCGCTGGTGATGAGTATGGCCGCCATGGCCGAAGTAGACCCCCGGGGAGCGGCTTTGCTGGCGGCGGTGTGTGCTTCCAACGCACTGATTCTGCCCACACATCAGGTGAATGCCCTGCTGCTGTCACCGGGGGGGTATCGCAATACTGATTTTATGAGAGCGGGAGGAGGGATGAGTCTCATCTATGTGATGATCTCGGTGACTTTCTTCTATTTCTTCATGATCTAACCCATGGTATTTTTTGCAACTCATCCACCTGGAACGTATTAAGAGGAGGCGCATGACATGTTGCTCAAACACTTTTTCACCGAAAAAATTGCCCACAGTTCCTACATGCTCATCGGTCAGGATACCTGTGCTGTCATTGATCCCCAGCGAGATGTGGATCATTACATTGAGGAAGCCCGGTCTCAGGGGGTAAAAATCACCCACATATGCCAGACACACCTCCATGCCGATTTCATTTCCGGTCACATGGATCTGGCAGAGAAAACGGGTGCCCAGATTTATGTGGCCAAATCAGCGGCGTGTACCTTCGACCATGTGCCCCTGTCAGAGGGAGATGTCATTGAACTGGAGGATATGCGGCTGCAGGTACTGGAAACTCCCGGGCATACACCGGAGCACCTCAGCTATGTGGTGGTGGATACCTCCAGGACGGAGAGTCCGGTGGGGGTTTTTGTGGGAGACACCCTTTTTGTGGGTGATGTGGGACGACCAGATCTCTTTCCCAACCGGGCCCGGGAACTGGCAGAAAAACTGTATCACAGCCTCCATGACAAGCTGTTGAAACTGCCGGACTACTGTGAAGTTTACCCGGCCCACGGTGCCGGATCTCTTTGCGGCAGAGCGATGGGAGCCAAGTGGCGCAGTACCATCGGCTATGAGCGGAATTTTAACGATGCCCTGCTGATCACTGACAAAGAAGCGTTTATCACCTCACTGACAGAAAACATGCCTGAGGCACCGGATCATTTCAGCCGATGCAGTGACATCAATCGCCGTGGACCCGTGCAGGTGAAAGATCTGCCTCCACTGGCAGAACTGCGACCCGATGAATTTCAGAAGATTGCCGCAGAACCAGACACCATTGTGCTGGACACCCGCAGCTACCTGGCCTTTGGGGGCCAGCATGTGAAAGGCTCCTGGCATCTTGATCTGAATGGAAACTTTCCCACCTTCGCCGGCTGGGTACTCCCCACAGACAAAAAAATTCTCCTGGTGGCAGACGACTATGACAAGGCCAAAGAAGCCGTTATCTGGGCGCGGCGCACCGGAGTGGACAACATCGTGGGATACCTGGAGGGCAGCTTGTCCAGCTGGTCGGTGACAGGCCTGCCATCTGGTTCGGTGTACCAGATGGCGGCAGAAGATCTTCATGAATGGGTTACCGGGGAGGATGATTTTGTGCTGCTGGATGTTCGCGCTGTCCAGGAGTATGAAGACAGTCATATCAAGGGATCTGTGAACATTCCTGTGGCAGCGCTGCGTAGCCGTTACGATGAACTGGATCCTTTCAAAACCACAGTGGTGGTCTGCAGCTCTGGCAATCGTTCCAGCCTTGGCACCAGCATTCTGAAACAGCACGGTTTTAAAGACCTGATCAACCTGGCCGGGGGCATGTCTGGTTACAGTGCTGCCGGTTATGCCAAGGAATGCCGGGCTTGTGCTTCGCCCCATGGGTCCCGGTTTTTCACCGGATATCGAAAAACCCCCTTATAGGCGACGTGCGAGTAGCCAACGAAGGAGGAAAGCACCATGTCATTTTTCAATTACGAAAAAATCGGCCTGAGCGTCGACTGGCAATGGGTGCTGATCACTGGTCTGTTTGCCGCACTCTATCCCCGCTTAGAAAAGGGGATTTTGAAGGTGGGCGATTACGGAGACATCACCATGCCAGAACTGTTGAAAGTGAACGGTTGGGCGGTGGTGATCCCCGTGACTGCCGGTATTGTGCTGTTCCTGGCTTGGCTGGAATCCTTGGGGTGAAGCACTTTCCGATCTCAGAGGTCCTTTTGGTTGGGAAAGTGCTTTTCTGTGAGTGTTTGTTAGTAACCTGTCAAACTGTGGTATAAAGGCAGTAAAGAAAATATGCCGGATCATTACCAGAAAAAGCAGCTTTCGACGGCAAATGTCAGAAAATCCAACATAAGGGATGTGACACCAATGTCCAGGAAATATTATGAGGTGCTGATGAAAAACAGCCCTGTGGGATACGCCCTTCACAGAATGCTCTATGATGAAGCGGGTAATCCCTGGGACTACATTTTTGAAGAGGTCAATCCCATGTTCGAGGAACTGACCGGTCTTTCCCGTGAAAAAATCGTTGGGAAAAGGGTGAAGGAAGTGATTCCGGGGATAGAGAAAAGTGAGTTCGACTGGATCCGCTATTACGGTAAAATAGCCCAAACAGGCGGGCGGGAAGAGTTCGAACAATATTCACATCCCCTGAAAAAATGGTTTCAGGTGAAAGTCTTCTCCCAGGAAAAGGACACCTTCGTCACCTACTTTCTTGACATTACCACACAGAAAAATCAACTGGAGGAACTGGAGCAGTTTTTTCATGTGAATCTTGATCTCCTTTGCATTGCCAACACATCCGGTTATTTCGTCAAGGTGAACCATGTCTGGGAACAGTTGCTGGGGTTTCCAGACACTGTGATTCAGCAGCACCAGTTTTTGGACTTTGTTCATCCGGATGACCTGGAGGTTACCATTGAAGCCATCGAAAAGCTCACTCACGAAAAAGAAATCAAGGGTTTTGTCAACCGGTACCGCAACAGCCAGGGCAAATACCGGCAGTTGGAATGGCGGGCGGCAGCTGGACCAAACCAGCTCATTTATGCAGCTGCCCGGGACATCACAGAGCAGCTGAATTTTCAAGAAGCCAATGAATTGCAGCGGGAGCAGCTGCGCACCATCATGGATCTGGTCCCCAACTACATTTTTGCCAAAGATGAAGCGGGGGTCTATTTGCTGGCCAATAAGTCCGTGGCTTCCATTTTTGGCCAATCTCCTGAATCGGTGGTAGGGAAAACAGATCTTGACTGGGGTGTGACAGAATCGGAATTTCAGCGATACCGACAAGATGACCTTGAGGTTATCCATTCAGGAAAAGTGAAATACATCGCCAAAGAACCGGCACCCCGGCCCGATGGCACCATGGGGTGGTTTCAGACGGTTAAAATACCTTATCAGCATCCGGGACATGACTTGCAGGCTGTGTTGGGTGTGGCCACCGATATAACAGAACGGGTGATGGCAGAGGAACAGATGCAGGAGTTTAACGAAAAGTTAAAAATGGCCAATCTGGAGCTGGATAGGGCAATGAACCAGGAACTGGAAGTTTCAAAGGCAAAGAGTGAATTTTTGGCAAACATGAGCCACGAGATCCGAACACCTATGAACGCAGTAATTGGACTGAGTCATCTGGCGTTGAACGAGACCAACGACGAAAAAATGTTGAGTTACCTGAGGCGAATTCAGCATTCAGGGAAAAACCTTATGAATATCATCAACGACATCCTGGATTTCTCCAATATTGAAGCAGGAAAAATAACGATAGAAACACAATTGTTGTCAGTGAAAAAAGTGGCGAAAGAAGTGGCAAACACCTTCGAAATTCGCGCCATTCAAAAGGGGCTGACGCTTGAAACCACCATTGACCCGGCGGTGCCTGATTATGTCATGGGCGATTCTCAGCGATTGAGGCAGATTCTCGTGAATCTGGTGAGCAATGCCGTTAAGTTCACTGAATCAGGAAGTATTCATATAAAAGCATGGCGTGAGGCTGTGGCAGGTGACCAGATGCTGTTGCGATTTGAGGTTTCAGACACGGGTGTGGGCATTCATCCTGAAAAAGTCGAAAAGTTGTTTCAACCTTTTGCTCAGGTAGATGGATCCATCACCAGGCGTTACGGAGGTACTGGTCTGGGGCTCTCCATTTCCCGGCGCCTGATTGAACTAATGAACGGGCGTATCTGGGTGGAAAGCCAGCCTGGGCAAGGAGCCGCGTTTTCATTTGAACTGCCCTTTGAAACCATCTTTGACCATTCGGCAGTGAATCTTCATGCTGGATTGAAAGACGTGGGACTGCTACTGGTGACCAGCAACAGTCAAGTCAGAAAGCAGGTGAGGGAACACTTGGAAAGCTTTCGTTTGCAGTTCGATTGCATCCAGAACGGAGTTCTCACACAACACCGATGTTCGGGCAGATGTGACCTGATGATTCTTCACTACAGGCCAGAAACCTGGGAGCAGGATTTTGAGGGATTGGAGCAATTGGCCCGCCGTCATCTTACCGGATTACCGGTGGTCTTGCTCATGGATACGCACGCCAGCCCGCCCGCATTACCAGACGGAGTAACCATGAACCATATTCGGGTGAAAGAGCTGACTCAATCCGCCATGCTGGAGGCCCTCATCACTTTGATGGGCGACACAGCATATCAAGGGAACGGGTTTCGCCAGCAGGAAGCAGCTGACCAGACAGATGCTGCTGAACCACTTGATACTGAAGCGCTGACAGCGATCCTGATGGCGCTTGAAGAGCAATTGAACACCTACAGTCTGGTGGATGAAGACGCCATGTATCAGTTGACTCGCCGTCTCAAGACAATCAAAACCTTTCACCAGGTTGTTGAAGAATTTCAGCACGCTGTGGAATCCTTTGAGTACGACAAGGCGATGGATACCCTGAAAAAAATCCGACAGCAGATGGGAGATGAAAGACAATGAATGAAATAAATGAGACCGAAGGGAAAGAAGGACGTCAGACCATTCTCGTCGTGGATGACAGCCCAGTGAATCTGCAGATGCTGGGGAAGCTGCTGAACGATGAATGGCATGTGAAAGTTGCCAATAATGGCAGAACAGCACTAAACATTGCCTCTTCGGATGATCCGCCAGATTTGATTCTTCTGGATGTGATGATGCCTGATATTGATGGTTACACCATCTGCCGCATTTTAAAAGCTTCTCCTGAAACCAGAGACATCCCCATCATTTTCGTCACCGCTTTGAATCAGGCAGATGATGAAGCCCGCGGTCTGGCCTTGGGAGCCATTGATTACATCGTCAAACCCTATAACAATGCCATTGTGAAAGCCCGGGTGAGGAATCATCTGGAACTGAAGCTCTATCGTGATCTGCTGAAAAACACCAGCCTCATGGATGGTCTCACCGGCATTGCCAATCGGAGGCGCTTCGATGAAACTGTTCAGGCAGAATGGAAGCGGGCTTTTCGGGACGGTCATCCGCTGGCGCTCCTCATGGTGGACATCGATTTTTTCAAAAACTTCAACGACACTTATGGTCACCAGGCCGGAGATGAATGCCTCCGTCAGGTGGCGCTCACCTTGGCTCAAAACCTGAAACGTCCTGGTGACCTGGCGGCTCGTTATGGGGGTGAAGAGTTCGCCTGTTTACTACCGGACGTGAGTGTTGAGGGAGTCAAAAAAATTGCCCAGCGGGTGCGTATGGCTGTGAAATCACTGCGAATTCCCCACGAAGCTTCTTCAGCAGCCACCGTCGTAACCGTCAGCGTGGGCGCGACATCCATCATGCCTGGGCAGGATACTGGGTGGGAAATCCTGGTGGAACGTGCCGACCAGGCGCTCTATGAAGCCAAAAGGCAGGGACGAAATCGAACTGCCTTCTTTGGAGAAAGCAATCAACATGAGAGCAGTTGAACCTGAAAACGAATGGGGGGAACCGTTCACAAAACATGATAAATGGTGATTCATAAACATCAGGGAAGGAGCTGTGATCAATGGGCAAGAAAAAGCAGAAAAATGGCACTCAAAAAAACAGCAATGGGCAGAAACTTCAGGAGAAAGCAGCTGTCAACAATCAATCTGTCACAACTGGCGAAATGACAGAGAAGCTGCCAAAAGATAAAAACTATAAAGTTACCACCCTCGATGGCCAACAGGTGAAAAAAATCAAAAATAAGTTCTATGAAAAAGAACTGGGACGCCTGCAGATTGAGTTGGTAAAGCTCCAGGAATGGGTGAAACAGGAGGGTCTGAAAGTGGTGGTGATTTTTGAAGGTCGTGACGCCGCCGGCAAAGGCGGTGTCATCAAGCGAATCACCGAAAGCCTGAACCCCCGCATCTGCCGGGTGGAAGCCCTGGGCACCCCTACAGAGAAGGAAAAAACCCAGTGGTATTTCCAGCGCTATGTGAACCGGCTCCCCGCCGCCGGTGAAATCGTCCTCTTTGACAGAAGCTGGTACAACCGGGCAGGTGTGGAACGGGTCATGGGATTTTGCACCGATGAGGAATACCGGGAGTTTCTCCGTTCCTGCCCCGAATTTGAACGCATGCTCATCCGTTCCGGTATGATTATTATCAAATACTGGTTCTCCGTCTCTGACGAAGAGCAGGAGCGCCGTTTCCACGACCGAATCAAAGATCCCACCAAACGCTGGAAGCTGAGTCCCATGGACCTGGAATCCCGAAAGCGCTGGGTGGAGTACTCCCGGGCCAAAGACGAAATGTTTGCTCACACTGACACCAAGCAGGCTCCCTGGTACGTGGTGGATGCAGACATTAAAAAACATGCCCGCCTCAACTGCATCACCCATCTGCTGCAGCAGATTCCCTACGAAGACCTGACTCCCCAGCTCATCGAACTTCCCCCCCGGCAGGATGAACAGGCCTACGAACGCCCGCCCATCACCGAGCAGACCTTCGTGCCCCATTATTACGGCGGGCCGGTGGAAAACGAGTAACCCCTTTTCGACGGCGGCACCAAGTGTTACAATGGTGGAAAACGGCCACTGAACCACTGGCGTCGGCTGACAGGGAAACGGGGAGTGAAGAAAATGATCATCATTGGAACGTTGCTGGGCCTGCCATATAAAACCATGGGGATTATAGGCGGGCTCTTTTTGTTGTCTGCCGCAGCGCCCACACTGATGGCGCTGATTCTTGCCCATCGGGAGGATCACAAAGATGAATAAATCCCTGATCTATCTCCTGTATTTCACCCTCTACACCATTGTGCTCCTCTTTTTTGGAAAAGGCGGGTTCAAGAAAACCAAGAATGCCCGGGATTTTTATGTGGCCGTCAACAGCCTGGGGCTGGCGGTGAGCATTGCCACCTTCACGGCCACCTGGTTCAGTGCAGCTTCCATGCAAGGGCTGTCGGGTTCATTGTACGCCTATGGCTATAACACTGTTTTATACGCAGTGGTGCCCTGGTTTCTGGGAGCCACTCTCCTGGTACTGCTGGCCAGCCGTCTGAAATCCCATGATATCATCACCCTGCCGGAATACTTTCACCTCCGGTATCAAAGCCGAAGCTTGCAGGCCGCCGGGGGGCTGGTCATTGTCATGACCTACATCCTCTACATCATCATCCAAATCCGGGGGTTTGGCATCGTGGTCTCCGAGTTTCTGGATATCAACTATACCTTTGCCATCATTCTGGTGTATATGTTTGTCATGTACACCACCTTTGGCGGTCTCTTTTCCGTTGCCCGCACCGACAGCCTGAATATTTTCCTCATCATCGCCGGCACCCTGCTGGCAGCAGGACTGGTGCTCCGGGATGTGGGGGGCGTCACAGCCATGCACCAACAGGCGGCGCTCATCAGCACCCGGCCCTTCCCGGCCTCTCCCATGGCAACGGCACCGGGAGCCCTGCTGGATCCTTTTGCCAAGGGAGCCTACCCGCCTCTGTTGACCTTCACCTCCTTTTTTGGATGGGGCCTGGGGCTGGCAGCCAATCCCCAGTATGCCATGCGCATCACTTCCGCTAAAGACACCCGCACTGCCATTCGCATGATCTGCCTGTCGGTGGTGCTGCTGGCGGCCATGTACCTGTGCATGTTCATTATTGGCATTGGCAGCCGGGTGCTGCAGCCTGCCATCGAAACCATTCATTCTGCCGACGAAGTGCTTCCCTATGTCATCAATAACGTGATTTATTCACGCTTCAGCGGGGTGATTCTGGTGAGCATCATGGCCGCCGCCATTTCAACGGCCAATTCCCAACTGCTGGTGGCTGCCAGCGGTTTCAGCTATGACATCTACCGCAACCTGGTGAACCCCCGGGTGTCCGACGAAAGAATGCTGCTGATGAACCGGGCTTTTATTTTTGTAGCGGGCACCATCTCGCTGATTCTTTCCATGAACCCGCCAGACAGCCTGTTGATCTATGGCGGTTACATCTGGGGATTCTTTTCCGTGACCTTTTTGCTGCCTCTCTATGGCGGCTTATTCTGGAAAAAGGCCTGCAGGGAAGGAGCAATGGCTTCCTTCGCCGGCGGATTGCTGGTGATGGTGATGTGCATGTTTCTGGGAACAGAAGCCCGCTTTCAGCTTCACCCGGCCTTTCCCGGATTCCTGGTTTCCTGCGCCATTTTCTTCCCTGTCTGCCTCAAATACCAGCGGCCTCATTCTGCCGAATGAGTTACCGTACCGGAGGAAAACACAGTGCTTAAACTGCGATTCGATATCGAAAACAAAATACTGGTGCCCTTTGTGCTGCTGCTGATTCTTTCCATCGTCACCCTGGGGGCGGTTTCTTACTGGAACGGATACCAGATGCTGCTGGAAAATGAGAAGCAGAACCTGATCAGGCATCTGGAAAACATGGAGGTGTACCTGGAAGGGCTCAGCCAGCAGGTGGCCGCAGGCAGTATGGACATGGAAACAGCCCGGCAGACTGCCGTCAAATACTTTCAGGAGATAGACCGGAATAATGGGTTCATCATGACGGGAGGCGACACCCTGCTGGTGAATCACTACCGACCTGAAGAAACCTGGGGAGAAGCCCTGGCGGCTTACGGCGCAAACCCCACCGTCAACAGCCTGCAGCTGGGAAGGGATATTTTTGTGTTTCAGCGGTACGAGCCCTGGGGGTGGGTGCTGGGGTACGGGATGAACCGCCAGATGTTCACCCAGGAAGTGCTGGAAACCCAGAAATATATGATTCTGCTGGCCATCGTCTCCCTGGTGGTCTCCATGCAGGCCGCCATCATCATTGCCTATCACATTTCCAGGCCCATCAAACAATTGGCAGAGGTGTTCGGCCGCATCGGGCAGGGGAATCTGAACGAAACCGTTGCCCTGAACCGGCATGATGAAATTGGTCAGCTGGCAGACGCCTTCAACGAAATGATGGCAAAACTGAAAATGAACACGGGAAAACTGCTGGAAATGACCCGGCTCAATGAAGATATCCTGCGCAATATCACCACGGGCATTCTCACCACAGATCACCAGGGCCAGCTGGTGTCGGTGAATCCGGCGGCCCGGGAGATGCTGGATCACTCTCAAAACAAGACAGGAGACGGGCAGCTGGAAAGTATCTTAAAAGCCTGGATTCAAACAACCTTAACCACCGGCGAAGGGCAGAACGAGGTCTGTGTCATTGGTGAAGAGGAACGGGACGCCGTGCGCTATCTTGATGTGATGACATCCCTTTTGCGTAATGAGGCAGCGGAAACGGTAGGCGTCATATGCAGTTTTCGGGATATTACCGAGCGAAAACGCATTGAAAACAATATGGAAACCCTGGATAGGCTCACCTCCATGGGGCAGATGGCCGCGGGCATGGCCCACGAAATTCGCAACCCCCTGGCAGGGATGAAAACCAGCCTTCAAGTATTGCAAAGAAGAGTGATCCAAGGACCGGCAGATCCCAATGACCGTCTCTTTCAAAACACCCTCTACGAAATTGACCGCATCAACCAGCTGATCACAGAACTCCTTCATTTTGCCCGGCCCCGGCGGCCCGTTTACGAACCGGTGGCACTGGAAAAGGTACTGCACCGGTCTCTGGAGCTGACCAGAAAAGCGCTGGAAGAGAAACAGATTCGGGTGACCCTTCAGCAGCAAGCGGACAGCACCCGGGTCTTTGTGGACCAGGGGCAGCTGGAACAGGTGTTTCTCAACCTGATTCACAACGCTCTCAAAGCCATGCCCCGGGAAGGTTCTCTCCACCTGACCATAGGAGAGGAACGAAACAGGCTGCCTGCCGAAGACGTTACCGCCATCTGGGTGGAAGTTCAGGACGATGGCAGTGGCATTGACCCGGAGCACCTGGAAAAAGTGTTTGATCCATTTTTTACCACCGACCCCCAGGGAGTGGGCCTGGGTTTGTCGGTGGTTCATGAACTGGTGAAAGAAAACCGGGGAAAAATCACCGTCACCAGCCGCCACCATGCAGGCACCACCTTTCGGGTGAGCTTTCCGGCGTATCCGTCGGAGCCACCGGAACCACCTGGCATGAATGAGGTACCCCTTAGGCCTGATAATTCTGAAGTCACTGGTATCGCTAAGGTTTCTGAGGTCGGTGATGGATATGGCAAAGCAAGTAACATGTTGGTGGAAGGAGTGAGAAAGCCGTGAGCCTGCGCATTCTTGTGATCGACGATGAAGAAACCATCCGCCTTTCTCTGCAGGAAGGGCTGATGGATATGGGCTTTGAAACAGCCTCGGCCGATAACGGCCACACTGGTCTTGAAGTCCTTGGCACCTTCAAGCCCCATATTGTGCTGCTGGACATGCGGTTGCCGGACACCAACGGTCTTGACCTGATCCGGCATATCAAGGAAATGGACAGCGACATCGAAGTGGTGATGATGACCGCCTACGGAGACATCAAAACAGCGGTGTCAGCCATCAAAAACGGTGCCTTTGACTACCTGCACAAACCCTTCGAGCTGGATGAAGTGCAAGTCATTTTAGGCCGCATTGGGGAAAGCCTGAAGCTTCGAAAGCGTCTCTACCTGCTGGAACAGCAGAAAAAGAATGCCGACAGTCAAAAAATGCTGGGCAACCATGAAAGCATGCAGGCGGTTTTTGAAAAAATCCGCATCCTGGCAGAAAATGATTCGGTGACCGTGTTGATTCGGGGAGAAACGGGAACGGGGAAAGAACTGGTGGCAGCGGCTATCCATGAAGGCAGCCGACGGCGGGAAGCGCCCCTGGTGAGCATCAACTGCGGGGCCATTTCGCCGATGCTCATTGAAAGCGAGCTTTTTGGCCATGAAAAAAATGCCTTCACCGGCGCTTCTGCCAGAAAAAAAGGCCTGCTGGAAGTCGCCGACGGCGGTACCGTCTTCCTTGACGAAGTGGGCGAACTGCACCTGGATACCCAGGCCAAGTTGTTGCGGGTGCTGGAAGAAAGAAAGTTCAAGCGGGTTGGCGGCTTGACAGACATCCAGGTGGACATTCGCATCATGGCAGCCACCAACAAAAACCTGGAGGAAGCCATCCGTAAACGTGAATTTCGGGAAGACCTCTTCTACCGGCTGAATGTGGTGCCGGTGGAACTGCCGCCTTTGCGCCAGCGAGGAGAAGACGTGCTGCACATTGCCGCATTCTTCCTGAGTCTGTTCAACCGGAAATTTGGGCGGCGTATCGACGGGTTTACGCCGGTGGCCCGCCAGCTGATGCTGGACTATACCTGGCCGGGAAATATCAGAGAACTGAAAAACGTGATGGAGCGCATGGTGATTCTTCACCAGGGAAGGGAGATCGATGTGGCCGATCTGCCCCGGGAAATCAACAGCAGCGGCCAGGGGGCGACTGCATCTCAAGGGGGAGAAGGTCTGGTGATTCCCCCCGCCTTTTCACTGGAAGAGCATCTGGGTGAGCAGGAGCGACGCTTTCTGGCAAAAGCACTGGAAATAAGCGGACAAAATCATTCAAAGGCAGCAGATACTCTGGGAATCAGCCGGTTTTCCCTGAAAAGAAAAATGGATAAGCACGGTATTTCCTGACAAAAGAGGGTAACACCTCAGCAAGAAAACAGCGGGCGGCGAGCGAAACCGCTCTGAGGTTGAAGACAAAGGGATTTGGCCAGGACAGCTGATTCAAAGGCTGCCCTTCACCAGATCCCTTGTCTTCATCGTAGGTTGTCTACAGTCTGCGAGCGGTGAGCGAAACCGCTCTTTTTTTGTGTGCGAAACCGCTCATCTTGAAGGAAGTTTTGCACAGAAAATCGCTGAAAAGATTGAAAAATGAAGCATGAAAAATTTGGCACTCATTTTGCAATAATCAGAAAGCACGGCGCAGGAGAGGTGCAGACAAAAAAAGGGCTGATGAAGACAAATGAATGAAAATGGAGGTGTTTTGATGAAGCAGGTTGATTTAAACAGTGACATTGGTGAAAGCTTTGGTGCCTACAAGCTGGGAATGGATGAGGAAGTGCTGAAATATGTGTCCTCAGCCAACATTGCCTGTGGCTGGCATGCGGGAGATCCCATGGTCATGGCGGAAACGGTGAAAACGGCAGTGTCTCTGGGAGTGGAGATGGGGGCACATCCCGGATTTCCCGATCTCATGGGATTTGGCCGACGAAACCTGCAGGTATCACCGGCAGAGGCCCAGGCCTATGTCATTTACCAGATCGGTGCCCTGGCGGCCTTTGCAGCCGTACAGGGAACCAGACTGCAGCATGTGAAAGCCCATGGTGCCCTTTACAACATGGCAGCCAAAGACCCCCTGCTGGCCGATGCCATTGCCGCCGCAGTGGAAGCCGTCGATCCGGAGCTGATTTTGGTGGGGCTGGCCCACAGTGAACTGACGAAAGCCGGCGAAAAACGGGGCCTGAAGGTGGCTCACGAAGTCTTTGCCGACCGGGCGTACAACATCGATGGTACCCTGGTGGCCCGCACACACCCCGATGCCATGATCCACGATGCATCACTGGCGGTGGAAAGAGTGGTGCAGATGGTGACGGCGGGAACCGTTAAAGCCGTTGACGGCTCTACCATTGACCTGACAGCCCACACCATTTGTGTTCACGGAGACAGTCCTCAGGCTCTCCAGTTTGTGGCCACTATCCGGGAGGCTTTGCAGCAGGCATCCATTGCCATCACAACCCTGGCAAAGCTGTTGGTATCATCCACATAATTTTTTAAGAACCACCGCATCACCAATTTAATGGAAAAGAGGATGCTGGTAAAAAGCATCTCCTTTTCAACGAAAGGGGAACAAGAATGAACACAGATCTGAAAAAACAAAATGCAACCGTGCTGCTGGGGGCCGCCTTTATCATGGCAACCTCCGCCATCGGACCCGGGTTCTTAACCCAGTCTGCCCGATTTACAGAAGACTACGGTGCCAGCTTTGCCTTTGTCATCCTGGTCTCCATTTTGCTGAACCTGGTGGTACAGGTGAACATCTGGCGCATCATCGGTGTTTCCGGCCTGCGGGGCCAGGACATTGCCAACAAAATTCTACCTGGCCTGGGATACTTTGTGGCCGCACTGGTGGCCCTGGGCGGGCTGGCCTTCAACATCGGAAACATCGGAGGAGCAGCCCTTGGGCTAAATGTACTGACAGGCCTTGATGTGAAGTTCGGCGGTCTCATTGCCGGTATTGCCGGTATTTTGATCTTCCTCAATAAAGATGCAGGTCCCATCATCGACCGATTCACCAAAATTCTGGGAGGGCTCATGATTGCCCTGGTGGCCTATGTGGCTTTCACCAGCGGACCACCGGTGGGAGAAGCCCTGGTGCGCAGCGTGGCCCCTGAAAATCCGGGCATGCTGGTATTTCCCATCATCACCCTGCTGGGCGGCACCGTGGGAGGGTACATCACCTTTGCCGGGGCCCATCGACTCATTGATGCCGGGATCTCCGGCGAAGAAAACCTGGGGCAAATCACCCGCAGTGCCATGATGGGGATTGGCGTGGCCTCTGTCATGCGCGTGCTCTTCTTTCTGGCCATCCTGGGCGTGGTGGTGAAAGGGCTGGCCCTTGATCCTTCCAATCCGGCTGCCTCCGCTTTTCTTCACGGAGCCGGTAACGTGGGGTACAAGTTTTTCGGCGTCGTACTCTGTGCCGCCGGGCTCACCTCCGTCATTGGAGCTGCCTACACCTCTGTTTCATTCCTGAAAACGCTAAACAGCACCATTGCCAAATATGAGAAATGGGTGATCATCGGCTTCATTGCCTTCTCCACCTTTGTCATGAGCTTTGTGGGCAGCCCCGCCAAGCTGCTGGTGCTGGCCGGTTCCCTCAACGGCCTGATTCTGCCGGTGACACTGGGAACCATGCTGCTGGCCTCCAGAAGAAAAGACATCATTGGCGATTACCATCATCCCACCTGGCTCATCGGCCTGGGCATTGTGACGGTTTTTCTCACCGCATACACCGGTGTCATGTCACTGCAGAACATTGCCAAGTTATTCTAATGGTTTTCAGCCTTCTCTCAAAAACCATTTGTGCCAACGGATTTTCTTTGTTCCCCTAAGCCCGGTAGGCTATAATGAAAGCAGGACCCCCCGGGTGAACCATACCGTATCCAAAAGGAGGCATGAACCATGAAGTTGAAAAGTGTTCCGGAAATTTGGGCCGCCATCCGGCAGGGTGAGTGGCGCAAACCCACCTCAGGCCTTGCCCCTGGTTACACACAGGCCAATGTGGTGATTTTGCCGAAAAAGGAAGCCTTTGACTTTCTGCTGTACTGTTACCGCAACGAAAAACCCTGTCCCATCATCGATGTCACCGACCCGGGTCAGCCGTCGCCCCCTGTGGCAGGTCCCGATGCCGACATTCGTTATCATGTGCCCCGCTACCGGGTGTACCGCCACGGTGAGCTGGAAAAAGAGGTGGATGACATCGCTGAGCTCTACACCGACGACATGGTCACCTTCCTCATCGGCTGCAGTTTCACCTTTGAAGAGGCCCTCATTCAGGCGGGTATTCCCGTGCGCCACATTGAAGAAAATCGAAATGTGCCCATGTACATCACCAACATTCAGACAAAATCCGCCGGTATTTTTTCCGGCCCCATGGTGGTGAGCATGCGCCCCATGCCCGAAGCCATGGCACAACAAGCAGCTGATATTACCGCGCCCTTCCGAAAAGCCCACGGCGGCCCGGTGCATATCGGCGATCCTGCTGCCATTGGTATTAAAGACATTCATCGGGTGGACTTTGGTGATCCGCCGGTGATTAGGGAAGGGGAAGTGCCTGTTTTCTGGGCCTGCGGCGTCACCCCTCAAATGGCACTGAAAAGTGCCAAGCCACCCCTGGTGATCACCCACTCCCCCGGCTACATGTTCATTACCACCATTACCGAAGAAGAGCTGCGCCGCCAGTAGTGCTGCCGGATTGACACAATGCTGCCGCATCAGCGGAAAACCTGCCGGTCTGGCAAGTTACCGGTGAAGATGAAACTGTCGGCATACCCAGAATGAGGGAGGCATCCGCCATGTATGAAACAACCCGCTATCTGGCCGCAGGTGACCATGCCCTGGTGATGGAATTTGGAAATGAAATTGCTGATGCCATCAACCAGAAGATCAGAGCCATGAGTCTGGCCATTGAGCAGGAAAACATTCAGGGCATCTCCGAACTGGTGCCCACCTACCGCTCCATGATGATTCACTACGATCCCCTGATGATCTCGGGGGAAAACCTCACCCGTCAGCTGCGCCGGCTGGAACAGCAGCTGGCAGATATTCAGCTGCCTCCGCCCCGGGTCACCGTGATTCCCACCCTGTACGGTGGTGAGTACGGGCCCGATCTGGCCACCGTGGCCGGGCACAACCAGCTGACAGAAGCAGCAGTGATTGAAAAGCACACCTCCAGGGAATACCTGATTTACATGCTGGGTTTCACCCCCGGCTTCCCTTATCTGGGAGGCATGGACCCTGCCATTGCCACCCCCCGGCTGGCCACCCCCCGCACCAAAATCAGAGGTGGTTCAGTGGGCATTGCCGGGAGTCAGACCGGCATTTATTCCATCGACAGCCCCGGAGGCTGGCAGCTCATCGGCTGGACACCGGTTCCCCTGTACGACCCTGAGGCAGCCACACCCATCCTGCTGAAAGCAGGGAATTACGTGAAATTTGAAGCCGTCAGCCAGGCCGACTATGAAGCCATGAAACCCCAGCTGCAAAACCGCACCTATACCTGTCGGGAGTACCCCTTCATACCGGGAGGTGATGGCCATGCGTGAACTGAAAATCATCAAACCCGGTTTACTCACCACCGTTCAGGACGCCGGCCGTAAGGGCTTTCAGCAGTATGGCGTTCCTGTCTCAGGGGTGATGGACCACTATGCCTTTGAAATGGCCAACCTGTTGGTGGGCAACGACACGGCAGCGGCAATGCTGGAAGCCACCCTGCTGGGGCCGGAAATTGTCTTCGAAACCGACGGCCTGCTGGCGGTAACCGGGGGCGATCTGGGGGCCGTGTTCAACGGCGAACCCCTTCCCCTGTGGCAGGCAGTGCCGGTGACTTCGGGAGACAAACTGGTCTTCAAAGGTATTCGCAGCGGCTGCCGCTGTTACATTGCCATCTCCGGCGGCCTTCAGGTCCCGGTGATCATGGGCAGCCGCTCCACCTACACCCGGGGCAACCTGGGAGGTTACCAGGGCCGGGCGCTGAAAGCCGGCGACCATCTTCCCGTGGGCGACCTGCCTCTGCCGGCAGCAGCCTTGACCCAGTTGGCAGAGAAGCGGCAGATCACCCCTGCTTATCAGTATGCCAAAGAAATCACCCTGCGGGTGGTTCCCGGCCCTCAAGAAGACGCCTTTTCGACCCAGGGACTGGAAACCTTCTACCAGCAGCCCTATACCGTCACCAACGAATGTGACCGCATGGGCTACCGGTTGGAAGGCACCCCCATTACCCACGAAGCAGGTGCCGACATCATCTCCGACGGCATTGCCATGGGTGCCGTTCAGGTGCCGGGCCACGGCATGCCCATCGTCATGATGGCCGACCGCCAGACCACCGGCGGCTATACGAAAATTGCCAACGTCATCAGCGCCGACCTGCCCCTCATGGCCCAGGCAAAACCGGGAGACATTCTCCGGTTCACAAAAGTAACCGTTGAAGAGGCCCAGCACATCTGGGCAGCCCGGCAACAGGAAATGGCAACAGTGAAAAAGACAATGGCCCTCACCCCGCAGGATGAAGCAGAACCCCGACGTGAAAACAACCGTTACCGAAAAGAACTTTTTCGGTTTCGCCGGGGCGGCAGGCCATATGCCCTGGTGGTGGAAGAATTAGAGGAGTAGAAGGAGTCTTAACACAGCAAATCAGTCACCAAAAAAAGAACCGCACGGGTTCTTTTTTTGGTGGTACGGTGGTGTTCCCGGCACTGGCACAGTCTTGCGAATGAAAATTATGAGTGATGAAAATCATCAATCTTGGAAAAAAGAAGGAAATGCTGTTGAAAGAGCGAAATGAGTACCAGAGGTTATTTTCTGTTAAAGATGAGGGAGTGAACGTGAAGATGCTGGAAAAAAAGTTAACAATGATCGTCATGAATGAGACATATGGGGTTTGCAGACTCGATAATAATCAACCAGTACCTGAGTGGGCTAAAAATAGTAGGTTTTATTCAATAACAAGAACCTTTGAGGAACTGTCAATCGTATGTTCCCAAGAAATCATTCCAGACGACGTGAAATGTGAAAAGGATTGGAGGATGCTAAAAGTAGAAGGGCCACTGGATTTTTCACTGATTGGCATTCTCTCTTCAATTAGTACAGTATTAGCACAAAGCAAAATAAGTATATTTGCAATTTCCACCTTCGATACTGACTACATTCTTCTAAAGAATAAAGACTTTGACAATGCGATAGAAGCGTTGAGCAATGAAGGATATGAAATCACAGCATGAAGACACAGTGTAGACATGCGTGTTGTTATAACAAGTCAGGAGAGTGCTTATGGGTGTTATAATGGAAATAGTAGTAGAAGTTCTTTTCGATTATGTTTCAGGGGGATTTCAGTTTACTCTTTCTAAGATTATAAAGAAGCGTGGCATTACGAAGTTTAGAGTTTTTGATTATGTCTTAATGTTTATCATTTTAGGATGTTATTGCTTGTATACATTTCGGGAGATGGAACTAGTATTATGGATAATAGCTTCAGCTGGTTTAGCGCTTTTGTCCGCCCTCATACTAGGGACTATTTCAAATCTGGCATTCGTAAGCCAGTCTAGTCCAGAAAAATAGATTTGAATTTATCGGTAAGACCAAAGATTGAGAAGGGAGAATATGTATGCCCAAAAAATCTTTCAACGAGAAACTCAACAGTTCAGGAGACTTGCCAAAGATTGAATTCATAGGGTTTGATAACAAGATGGCAAAGCGGTTTGGCTGCGGCAACATGCTGATAGCAGCTCCCATTGAATATGATGAGGTGATGAAAAAAATACCTGAGGGAGAACTGGTTACTTCCCACGAAATTAGAGATTACCTTGCCCAAAAACATGGAGCCGACTTCACTTGCCAACTGACAGCCGGCATATTTATCAACATTGTTGCCAATGCATCACAGGAACGGGAAGACCTGGGAAGTAAAGAGATAACGCCGTACTGGCGTACATTAAAAAAGGATGGCGAGTTAAATGAAAAGTATCCAGGCGGTATAGACCAGCAAAAGATGTTGTTGGAGATGGAAGGGCATGAAGTGATTAAAAAAGGCAAACGCTATTTTGTCAAAGACTATGAAAAGGTATTGAGCCAACGGCACAAAGAAGAACGATCACGTTGAAAATAAAAAGGGTGGATGTAATGAGACAATCGATTGTGCATATTGCCTTAGTGGTAAGAGACTATGATGAAGCCATTGAATTTTATACCCAAAAACTGGGGTTTGAGCTGGTGGAAGATACATACCAGCCAGAACAAGATAAACGCTGGGTTGTTGTATCACCGCCTGGGTCATCAGGAACCACCATATTACTTGCAAGGGCCTCTAAACCTGAACAACTGACATTTATAGGAAATCAGGCAGGGGGCCGCATTTTTCTTTTTCTGGGAACAGATGATTTTTGGAGAGATTATAACCAAATGAAGGCAGCGGGGATAGCCTTTGTAAGAGCCCCAAAGGAACAAGAGTATGGCACAGTTGCAGTGTTTAAAGACTTATATGGCAATCTGTGGGACCTGGTGCAGTTCGAAGAAAATCATTCAATGGCGAAACGGGTAAAATAAGGAGTGATGTTATGAAAGCGTTTCGAAATCCTGGCAACATCCACAGCCCTTTGGCCGCTTACACACACCAAATTGAAGTTTCAGGAAATACCCGATGGCTCGTCTTATCCGGTCAACTGGGAAAAGATGAGAAGGGGTTTGTTCCAACGGATCCAATGAAGCAAATTGAAATTGCCATCGATAATATCGCCAAAAACCTTCATGCAGCAAATATGAACATGGAAGATTTGGTGAAAGTAGTTTTTTATCTGGTGGGAGACATTGACAGCGCAAGAAGAAGAGAAGTTATAGCGAAAGCTTTCAATGGACACGAGCCCTGTATGACAATGCTGTATGTAACCGCTTTAGCTGATTCTGCGTATAAAGTGGAAATTGATGCGTGGGCATGCGCAGACATCGAGTGATGACCCATTGAAGAAGGACCCTATTATTGTTGCTAATCCAGAAAACGGCTTTATACCCTGAAATTCCAGCATATAATAAAGCAATTAGCGCTGCCGGGGGGCAGGGTGCAATGCTCATCGACTGATAGGGCGCTGTGATAGACGCTTGAAGCAGACAAACAGACAATAATAATGGGAGAAAAGGTGAAAAAGCTAATAACTGGCTCCGTAGGAGTGGTTTAGGAAACCATCTTGTGAACAAGTCAGTTTCTATGTGACTCAGTGAAAAATAAACATCGGCAGAAGAAAAGAAGTCATCATATGAAGCCAACTTGTTGAAGCTGAAGCTGCCAACGGCGCAGCATTGCAGTTTGGAAGAGGGGGATCAAGGACGGGTTATGAAAAAATATAAAGTCAGTGAATTTTCCAAATGGATGGGTGTGAGCATCAAAACACTGAAACATTATGAAAAATTCAAAATTCTGGTACCCGAAAAAGATGAACAAACCAGTTACAGATATTACAATTTTACCCACGGGGAAAGAATCCTTCGAAGTAAAGGACTAACCAGTCTGGGCATTTCCCTCAACGAAATATCCCAATACATGAACAACAAGGGAATGGACGAGATTGTTGATATTCTAACTCGATGTGAAGAAGAGCTTTCCAGGGAAATGGATGCGATACGTTTAAAGCGGAAGCGCATCCATGAGTTAAAGGAGCAGTGCACATTGTTTATGGAAAAACCAAATACCTGGATGATTGCCACGCGAAAGCCCTGCTACTTCATCAAGCATGTTCAAGATAAAGCCTTTGTAGAATGTGAAAAAATGAAAAACATTGTGGCAGACTTGATGAAATGCGTTCCACATACCATGAAGTTAGCCTATTTGCCGCAAAAGGAGATTGAAAGAAACGCATTAGACCCCATTTGGGGGTTGGGAATAAATGGCGATACAGCAGAATATCTGAAACTTGACGTGAGTGAACCCGTACTTTTTTTGAAGGAAGAAGCATGCTTCCTGTATACTTACAGCCAATATGCCACAGAAATTTCCATGGAAGAAATTATGGCAAAAGTATTGGAAATTATGAAAAAACAAGGATATACACCGGCAGGCGATGTTCTCATTGAGGGAGGCATCGATCAATACCCGAACACCAAACGTGTTTTTCAATTGTTAATTTGGGTTCCCATCAGCAAAAACCAACGATAATAGGCGATAATTGAAATGATGCAGACATAAGCTGGAAAAAAGTGGAAGAAAATCAATTTAGCCCTTGACTTGCCTCTTGGGGTCAACTTTACAATACTCTTGTTGGATAAACTTTTAACAAGGGAGATGGAAAAAACATGAAAAAACACATGAGTTTGGTTCTGGCACTGATGCTATTGTTGTCGCTGATGGCTTGCACCTCAGATGGTCCAGCAAGCCCTGCGCCAGATGAAACAACAGCGACTGAAACTTCGGTTGAAAATGCCTATACACCAGGGGTTTATAAAGGTGTTGGTAAAGGTCATGCCGGTGAGATGACTGTAGAAGTTGAGTTTAGTGAGAACAAAATTGAATCCATCGTAGTGGGAGAACACAAAGAAACTAAAGGCATCTATGAGCCTGCGGTTGAAAGAATTCCATCAACAATTATGGAAGAACAAACATTGAATGTTGATGTAGTGACGGGTGCAACCAATACCAGCAAGGGTATTCTGGAAGCAGTTGCAGATGCAGTCAAGCAGGCCGGTGGAGATGTGGAAGCCCTGCGCAGCAAAGCAAGGGTTGAAACTGAAAAAAGCGCGGAAGAAATATCTGCTGACGTTGTTGTTGTGGGTGGCGGCGCTTCGGGTTCTGCGGCGGCGCTGGCAGCGGCTGAAAAAGGTGCTCACGTAATTCTGCTGGAAAAAGCGGCTGGTGTAAGTGGTGCAGGCTCAATGGCAGGAGCCTTGTTTGCAGACAGAAGCTCACTCCAAATTGCAGCGGGCAAAGAGGTGGATGCCCAGTGGATCTATGATCAATATATAAAAGACAGTAATTATCATGCAAATGCAGGACTTGTGAGTGCCATTATTCATAAATCGGCTTCCACGGTTGATTGGTTGGTGGAAAATGGCGTTAACCTGGTGGTGCTCGATGCGGGTCATGGGGCACAGTACAATCATGTAGGGATGCCTGCAACAGCTCATGGATATGTGGACGGCGGCGTTATGGCCCTGCAGACGATTCATGAAAAAGTAGAATCTTATGGTGGTCAGGTGATGTACGAAACACCAGGGGAGAGCCTGATCATGGATGCCAATGGGAAAATTGCCGGCGTTATTGCCAGAAAAGTGGATGGTACTGAGCTGAGAATCACTGCAAAATCAGTTGTCATCGCCACGGGGGGCTTTGGCGGCAATGCAGAGATGATGGCAGAAAGATTCGGAACAAAATCGGGAACAGGTCTGGTGAGAACAGCGACGGGCGATGGTGTTAAGATGGCTTGGTCTGCAGGTGCTGCAGAAGCAGGCATTGATGTTGCGCAGTGGTTTGGAATGACTTACGATGCTGATAAATCAAAAAACATGACCAATCCTCGAGAACTAACTGAATTGGTGAGAAACCCCTTGATGTTTGTTAATAAGGAAGGGAAGCGATTTGGTTCAGAGGAAGAGGCCTATGAAAGTGCAGCCTTGGGAAATATGATGTATAATCAGCCAAATGCAGAGATGTTTATTATTTTGGATACAGGCATTATTGAAAGAGTCGCCGAAGAGGGGCTGGCAAAAGTCTTTGTCGACAGATGGGGACATATGTATGGGCAGGGAATCAAATTTATGGAAGCAGGCAGAGAGCAAAATATTGACGCACTGACAGAGGCATGGCGGATGCCTCGAGACTACACCGCTGTCATGGAAGAAGCTGTGGAAGCAGGCCTTGCAATAAAAGCCGACACCATTGAAGAGCTGGCCAGACTGCTGGATGCCCCTTACTTGGTAGAAGAAGTGGCATATTACAATACCATGGCCGCCAATGGCAAAGACACTCAGTTTTACAAAGATGCCAGTTTTATGAATCCTGTTGCTCAGGCTCCTTACTATGCTGTTGTTACGAAACTGCGTTGCCTTGGCACTTTGGGTGGTGTTGCTATTAACGAAGAGATTCAGGCTGTTGATGAAGCTGGCCAAACAATAGAAAATCTTTGGGTGGCAGGTGCCGATGCAGGTGGAATGTATGGTAACAGCTATGTCATGTTCGAAGGCGCGACCTTAGGATTTGCCTATAACTCTGGAAGAATTGCAGGAGAAAATGCAGCTGAAAATGCAGGAAAATAGATTGGCTGTTTGACGAAACTACTGGAATGATGTAGTTGGCGAAAGACAACACTATAAATAGCCGATGCTTGACAACTTGTCAAACGTCGGCTATTTGTATTAAGCCTCTGGCGGTCGCAGGTCTTTTACATAATAGACCCGTCCCTCGATGGAACGTGCCCGAAACCCCATTTTGTTCAGATAACGAGTATGCTTCAGCTGGCGGGATACCGTCCAGAGAGTGGTGTATCCCCGCTTAAGAAAAAAGTCGGTCTGCTGCTCGTACATATACCGGGCAATCTTATAATCCCGATAGCGGGGAATGACAAAGTCCACATGCACGTATAGCACGTGATTCTCCATTTCTGATGCCACAAAAATGCCTGCCGGCACCAGGTTTCGCAGCACGAAAAAAGCGATGACAGATTCGTCCCGGGGCAGGGAATAATCTGGGTAAATTTCTTTCAATTCTTTCTGGTGAAAATCCAGAAACAACTTCAAATAAGTGCTGTCAGTGGCAACGTCAAAGTGCTGGAAAAACTCCTGGGGCTGGGTGGTGTGCACCCGCATCACATACCAGGCGCTCACCAGGGCCAGAAGAATGCAGACGGTCAGTAAAGGGTAGAGGCGTAACTGCCAGGTATAGACCACAAACAGCAGGGTGCCCAGCATGGCCAGCCAGCGACGGCTGAAGAGGGACTGAGTCAGCAGTGAAAAAATAATGAGAATGGCAGCTGTCCAGCCCATCAGGTTCAGTTGAGGCATTGTCATCCTTCTCACCCTTTCTTTTGGAGATTCACTTTTTCTAAAGACAACCAGACAGATCTTTTCAATAAAAGCCATTGAAGGCAGCGGTTGCTGCATCCAATGGCTTATCTAAACTCAGGGCTTTTTCTTTTTTTCTTGCCTGTTCAGCTTGGCAATCTGTTTGAATTTTTTTGTTTTCTCGGCGAGATAGGTATCTTTGTCATCCTGATAAGACATCTCAGCCATTAACTGCCGGTAAGACGCCCATCGTTTATGGGAAAGTACTCCCTGTTCCAGAGCTTCATGAATCGCGCATCCTGGCTCAGAAGTATGGGTGCAGTCACTGAACCGGCAATTGCCGAAGAACGCTTCCACATCAGAGAAAGTCTTGTTAACCCCTTCTGTGGATTCCCACATGCCAATTTCACGCATTCCCGGAGTATCGATAACGAAGCCTCCATTGGGAAGTCGGAACAGCTCGCGCCGGGTCGTCGTGTGTCTTCCGCGCCCGTCTTTTTCCCTGATGGCTTTTGTCGCCAACCGTTCGTCATACAGCAGACGATTGACAAGCGTCGATTTACCCACACCTGATGAACCGATCAACGCAATAGTGTCACCAGGCTTTATACGCGCTGCAATGCTGGCAAAACTATCTTCATCCATGGCAGAAGTGACAATCACATCGACACCCAGTGCCACATGATTAACAGCAAGAACCTTCCTGGCAGCATCTTCGCAAAGGTCTGCCTTCGTCAGAACGACAACGGGGCTCGCGCCGCTTTCCCAGGCAAGGGCCAGGTAGCGCTCAAGACGCCTCAGATTGAAATCTTCATTCAGTGACATACAGATCAACACCATGTCGATGTTGGCTGCCACCACTTGCGCATCGTTGTGCCCACCTGCAGATTTACGACTGAAAAGACTCTTTCTGGAAAGGATGTGGTGGATGATGGCATGCCCGCTGTTATCGCAGGGTCGATCCAACATAACAAAATCACCAACAGCCGGATAATCGGTTGATTGCTGGGCTTGAAACCGAATTTTTCCAGATATTTCAGCGACGATCTCTTCATTACCGCACACAACGTGGTAAAACCCTTTTTCCTGAGAGATAACCCTGCCCAAATAATGGTCTGGGTAACCCGCTGCCTCATTTCTGCAAAGCTCATCCATGCCGGTATTGCTCCATAAGCTTTCAGGTTTGGTCATCATGTCATCACCCTCCCACCTTCTTTATCGGGAGAAACGTCCAAAGACCTGGTCAGTCCCTCAATGGGAAACGGTGGAGATGCCAAAGGTTTCAGGGCGATGGACATCAGTTTAATGGGGTTGTCGTCGGCCGCAAGTCTGTTGGAACTCATTTGCCCGCAACGGGTGCATCTGTGGATGATGGCCCATTCGCCATTTTTTCTTACCCAGACGCCGATGGGATCCATGATTCCGTCACAATCGGCCGCCCGGTCTCCTGGCGTATCATCCACATGAAGGCTTGATAAACAATCAGGACAATGGTTCCGGTGTTTTGTGCCGGCGCCTTCAGGCGCAACGACTTTTCCGCATGCCTTGCAGATGAAACTGTCATGGCAGGGATTATTTTTAAATGAGGTGCTTCTCTTTTCTGTGTATCTCAATTTCATGTTCCTCCTAAAAGTCAACAAATCCAATAAATGAACTGTTCCTTTTTGGGAGGTTATGGGGAGACTATTCCGCACAAACCTCCCGGTTTGCTACAATCTCCGCTAAGTAGGCTTTACTCAAAAAACATACCCCTTTCCTGCTGGACCGCCAATGCTTTGATGATCCAGTTCGTAATCATGATATCACACCTCTGCCACGCCGGTTCAACACCCCCATCATACTTGGGGAGGCTGCGGGGGATGATGCGATTCACTCTATATTAGAACACAAATTAGCATCAACTTCAACCAAGATATTTCACTCTTTTCGATGACATGTGTCATTACAGTCAGAGTCCCGAAAGAGCGTTCGAGAGAGATTATTAAATAGATACCGCGCCAGGTGTACAATAATCAGTCTATTTTATGATGGGCGGATTCAAATAGGGAAATTACTTCGTTTGTAAAGAAATAACATATGTTAATATTTACGGGAAGACATTTTATGTTAAGTAGGTTACAATAGTAGCATAAAGTTAAAGCATTACCCAGTTAAAGAAGCAGCAGGGTGAACTTTCATGCAAATGAACCCGCCATCTTAACGAATCTCCGGATATCACGTATAAAGAGAGTTGACAGGATTTCATGACAAACGTTCTTCTTCGCCAACCCGACGGAAAACAGCAATGTATTCAGCTGATGCCAGATCAGACGCTCTTGCGGGCGCTGCAGCAGGCAGGCCAGACCCTGTCCGCCCCTTGTGGAGGAACGGGGCGTTGCGGCAAGTGTGCCATTCTGGCAACAGCCGGTGCCTGGCCACCCACCACTGCCGATGAATACCACTTAACCCGGCAACAGCTTCAGGAAGGCTGGCGGCTGGCCTGTCATATAACGGACAAAACCATCGCTGCAGGCGGCGCCGATCCACAGCAAGTGATCTTACAGGTGCCCCGGCTGACGGAGTCTGGGGAATCAACCGGCTTAATGGTAGCTTCAGAATTTCCCGAACCTGGTGAACCTGAATGGATGAAGAAGCCATCCATGGCATTCTCTCCATTGAAGTCTGCCTCATCACATCTGGAAACAGGCATCGCCATCGACCTGGGTACCACCACCCTGGGCTTTCGCCTGGTGGACCGGCAAAACGGTGCCATTATGCGGGAAGACTCCCGAATGAATCGGCAGCAGCAGTATGGAGCCGATGTGGTTACCCGCATTCAGCAGGCATCCCAGGGTCATCTGAAAGCCATGGCCGCCCTGATTCAGGAAGACCTGATGCAGGGAATGGCCAGCCTCACCCGGGGTCTGTCGGAGATTTTCATCACCGCCATTACCATCGCCGGCAATACCACCATGCTCCACTTGCTGCAGGAAATATCACCGGCGGGGATGGGCCAGCACCCCTTTACCCCTGTCACCCTTGACATGGTCACCATTCCTTTTCAGCGGCTGTTCAGCAGCAGCGATCCTTCCAAAGCCCATTCATTGCCCCTGTCGCCCCATTGTCCGGTGACGCTTCTGCCAGGGCTGGACGCTTTTTTGGGGGCAGACATCACCGCCGGCATTTATCATACCAGGCTCCATGAATCAGAGGAAATCAGCCTGTTGGTGGATATTGGCACCAACGGGGAAATGGTGGTGGGAAACCGTCACGGATTCACCGCCACCGCCACTGCCGCCGGCCCCGCCTTCGAAGGGGGCAGCCTTTCCTGCGGCATGGCCGGGGTTTCTGGTGCCATTCATGCCCTGACCTGGGAAACAGACACCTTTCACCTGAAAACCATCGATGACCAGCCCCCAATGGGAATTTGCGGCTCGGGAGTGGTGGATCTGGTAGCCGAAGGCCTGCGCCACGGATGGATCGACGTCACCGGCCGACTGGTGTCACGCTTTCAGGGTAACGCCGTGACCCTGAAAGCTCCATCGGGAACACCGCCCATACAGGTAACCCAAAAAGACATTCGGGAAGTGCAGCTGGCTACCGCCGCCATTCGGGCAGGGATTCACTGCCTGCTGGAGACTGCCGCCATTCCCATGGAAGCTGTGCAACGGGTGTACCTGGCCGGTGGATTCGGCAGCCGGTTGAACCTTTCCAGCGCCCTGACCATGGGCCTGCTGCCTTCGCCGCTGGCGGGAAAAGTCATCGTTGCCGGCAACACCGCGCTGGCAGGTGCGGCCGATCTGCTGACAGACCCCGAGGCACCGGAAAAGCTGCAGCACATTCGGCAGCTGGCCACCACACTGAACTTATCCAACAGCCCCTGCTTTCAGCAGGCCTTTATGAAAGCCATGACTTTTCCCCAATGCGCCACCATCCACCGATGATATGCCGCTCTCTCAAACCCGGAGAAAGGACGATGCCCCTTGAAAGCCAACACAGCCGTCTCACCCTTTCAGTGCTGTATCCAACTGATGAGCACCTATCAGCAGCAGGCCATGACCGCCGCCACGGCGGAAGAGCGTTACCGCCTGTTTCTGGAGATGGTCTGCAAAGCCCTGAATGCTCCTTTTGCCATGCTGCAGCAATACCTGCCCGATGCGCCCCTTTCAAGAACCCTGGCAGTGAGTGGCGAGCCGGGCCTGTTTCAACATCTGGAGGAGATGGGAATTAAGCTTGACCTGCTGGAAGATCAGCACCTGCTGTGGCCCCGAAAAGATGAGCTGGTCAACCGCCTCGAAAAAGAAAGCATCGTGGTGTTGACAGTGGAAGAAATTCTTGAGATATTTCCCTTTTCAGCAGAAATCAATCAACGCTTGCTGAATGAACTGACTCCCTATTCGGTATGCCAGCTGGTTCTTCAGGGCCCGGAAAGGCCTTTGGGAGAACTGTTGCTCATCCTTGATCCAGATCATACACCGCCCGACCAGCAAACAAGCGATTTCTTTAAGTCCTACGCCGGAATGATGCTGTTACAGGAGCAGGCAACGGAAAACTTGAAAAAACAGGAGCGCCGGTGGCGGATCGCCATGGAAAGCAGCGAAGTCGGTGTGTGGGATCTTAACAATATTTCCAACGAACTTTATGTCACCCGTCCCTGGGCAGCCATGCTGGGGTACAAAGTGGAGGAAATTCCAGTGCTCCGCCGATTTTTCACTGAACATCTTCACCCGGAAGATCGAAAACGGGTGCTGGAAAAAGTCGATCGATTTATCAACGGCCACCACGGGCAAATCAACCAGACCTTCCGCATGAGACACAAAAATGGGCAGTACCGGTGGATTCTCAGCCGGGGGAAAGTGGTGGAAAAGGACGCTGCCGGTTCGTCTTTGCAACTTGTTGGCACCCACATTGACATCACCCGGCAGAAACAGATGGAAGAGGATTTGCGAAAAAACAACGAACTCATCCGTCACAATGCCCGGCAGCTGGAACGCAGTGTTCATCTAAAAGAAGCCCGGTTGCTGGCCATGGAAGAAATGGAAGAAGAACGGCGAAAAGCGGAGCAGGCCAATCAGCAGAAAGACCTGCTCTTTGCCAGCCTGAGCCATGACCTGAAAAACCCCATGAGCGCCCTCACCGGCCTCATTGACCTGATGCTGCTGGATGAGACCAATGAAGAAAAACGCAGTTCTCTGGATCTGATGAAGCATTCCACCCAGACCATGCTGATGCTTCTCAACGGCCTGCTGGATTTTTCCCGCATGGAAAGCGGCAAGCTGCTCCTGAACCCATACGCCTTTGACCTGGCAGCCACGGTGGAGCGGGTGTGGAGCCTTCATCACCACCAGGCCAGGCACAAAAACCTGGCCTATGAACTGCACATCCATCCCCAGGTACCTCGAACACTGGTGGCAGATTCTCTGCGACTGGAACAGATCATCACCAATTTGTTGAGTAATGCCATTAAGTTCACCCGGCATGGAAGCATCAGCATGCAGATTCATCCGGCAACACCGCCCCAGCCGGCCTTCGGTGAAGCACTCAATGATACCGTTTCAGAAATAACTGTGTGTTGGGTGCGGTTTGACGTGACAGATACCGGCATTGGCATTCCTGAAGAGGCCCAAAAGAAAGTCTTTGACTGCTACCAGCAGGCATCCGCCGACATCGGCCGCCACTACGGCGGCTCTGGGCTGGGGCTCTGTATCAGCAAACAGCTGGCAGAAAAAATGGGTGGAAGCCTCACGGTGACAAGCACCCTGGGCAAAGGCAGCCGGTTTAGCCTGCTGATGCCCTTTCAGCTGCCATCTTCCAGGTGACAAGGTGCCTTTCCCGTGTTATGATGGGAGTTAATAGCAACCACTACAGTCATTGCAAGGAGGAAAAGATATGAGTGTTTCCGTTGTTGCCCCTCATTCAAAAAGACCGGCAGAAGAAGACAAGGTATTTGCAGCCAATCGTAAGGCTCAGGAAGCCGCCAAAAAAGTGGGGGCTGATCAAGTGATCAACTCCACCATCGGCGCTTTGCTGGAAGATGATGGCAGCCTCTCCATCATGCAGACCGCCATGGAAACTTTTAAAAACCTTCCCGATGCTGAAATTGCTGCCTATGCTCCCATTGCCGGCCTGCCGGAGTTTCTGGAAGCAGCCAAAACAGCAGTATTCCGCGATTACCGACCAAAAGGCCACATTCGAGGGGTTGCCACCCCTGGTGGTACCGGTGGTATTCGTCATGCCGTGTGGAATTACATGGAACCCGGTGAAACCCTGCTGACAAGCGACTGGTTCTGGGCCCCCTACCGTACCATTGCCGAAGAGCATGGGCGCAAAATGACCACCTTCACCCTGTTTGATGAGAAAAAAGCCTTCAATCTGGCCTCTTTTAAAGAAAAGGTACAAGAGCTGGCCGACCATCAGGAGCGGGTGCTGGTCGTGCTGAACACCCCTGCCCATAACCCCACCGGCTACAGCCTCACCGACGAAGAATGGCAGGAAGTCCTCACATTCCTCAGTAATGTGGTGGACCACCAGAGCAAAAAGGTGATCCTCTATGTGGACATCGCCTATATCGATTTTGCCGGCGACATGAAAACCTCCCGGGGCTTCATGAAGCAGTTTGAAAACCTGCCGCAAAACTTGCTGGTGCTTATTGGTTACAGCATGTCCAAAGCCTTCACCTTCTATGGCCTGCGCAGTGGTGCCCTTCTCTGCGTCAGCAGCAGCGAAGAAGTGGCTGATGAGTTTGAATCCACCGCCGCCTTCTCCAACCGGGCTGTTTGGTCAAACGGTACCCGGGGTGCCCAACGGGTACTGGCAAAAGTTTACAGTGACCCGGCCCTGCTGGAAAAAGTGGAAGCCGAACGGGCTGGTTTTTCCAAGCTGATGTTTGACCGTGCCAGAGCATTTGTGGATGAAGCTGCCGATGTGGGTCTGAATATCTTTCCCTACCGGGCGGGCTTCTTCATCACCATCCCCTGCGAAAACCCGGCAAAAGTATCAGAAGAGCTCACCAAAGACCATCTCTTCCTGCTGCCCATGGCAAAAGGTCTCCGCTTTGCAGCCTGCGCCGTTTCTGTTGAGAAATGCCGTCAGTCTGCCCGCCTCATTAAAAAAGCCATTGACAAGGTGAACGGATAACCCCTGTCTGGTAAGCATCAAACCGTCATCAAACTGCCACATAAAAAAACAGCCCCTTCAGGAAAAAATGCCTGAGGGGGCTTTTCTATGTGCAGGTGTATTCGGCCGGAGAGCCTATTTGAACAGAGCGACAAACCCGTTTGTGAACCAGGGCCAGTATGTCACCAGAGCCAGGGGCACACAGAGCACCAAGGTAAAGATGATGGCATACCTGGATAACCTGTCAACGGAGATTTTCGAGATGGCTGAAGCCACAAAAAGAGTTGTTCCATAAGGCGGCGTCACATAACCGATGGCCAGGTTCAACACCATAATCACGCCAAACTGCAAGGGGGTGACACCCACACTTTGCACCACCGGCAGAAAGATGGGTGAAAGGATGATAATGGCAGGGATGTTATCGATGAGCATTCCCACAACCATTAAAAAGACATTAATAATCAGCAGGATTAAAATTGGATTATCTGTCAGTGATAAAATCCCCTGGCTGACCCGCTGCGGTACATTTTCAAGAGCCAGATATTTTGCCATGGCACCGGAAAAACCGATGATAAAGACAATGACACCATTGAGAACAGCCGCTGTATAAAAGGACTCTTTCAGCTTGACAAGGGTCAGTTCCTTATAAACAAAAGTGCCAATAATAAGGGAATACACCACTGCAACCACAGCCGATTCAGTCGGCGTGAAGATGCCGGAATAAATCCCCCCCAGAATGATGACGGGAGCAAATAACGCCCAGATGCCATCCTTCAGCGTATGGGCAATATTTTTAATGGATGGCTTGGTATCGCTGCCTCTGTAACCCTTCTTTTTGGAGATCAGGTAGCAGGCAACCATCAACGCGACACACATGCTGATTCCCGCAGGAATGCCGGCAAGAAAAAGATCACCGATACTCACACCCACGGTGACGCCGTAAACCACAAAGGGAATGCTTGGAGGAATAATAACACCGATGGATCCCGCAGAAGCGATCAGCGTTGCACTGAACTCATCGCCATATTTTTTGCGCTTCATTTCGGGAAGCATCAGGGATCCCACTGCTGAAGTCGTTGCCGCCCCGGAACCGGAAATGGCTCCGAAGAAGGTTGCGGTGAGAATGGAGGCCATTCCCAGTCCGCCAGTGATCCATCCGATAAAGGCATCGGCAATGTCAACAAGCCTTCTGGCGACACCGCCTGCACTCATCAGAATCCCCGCCAGAATAAAGAAGGGAATTGCCATCAGCACAAAAGAGTCAATCCCTGTAAAGGCATTCTGGGACACGATGCGTAAAGAGGTGGATGAAAAAACGACAAAGGTGAAAATGGTTGATGAAGCAATGGCATAGCCGATGGGCAGTCCGATTCCAATCAGCAGCAGCATGACACCAAACATCGCCAGTATTTCCATTAACCTTCCACCTCACTTTCTCCGCCAGGTAACTCTGTAGTTTCATAGCCCAACAATTTTTTTACACTGTCGACAATGGTGGCCACAAGACGAATGCCCACCACGATACTGCAGGCGGGAACTGACAGATAACCCAGCCATACCGGCATTCTCATGGCAGGCGTGACCACACTCAGCTTCATTTGCATCTGAACGACTTGAATGCCATAATAGGCGACAATCAACGTGGTCACCAACCAAACCAGCGAGACAATGATGCTGAGAATTTCTTTGGCGTTGAAAAATCCTCTTTTGCCCAGCGCCTCTGCCAGCAGCTCCACCTTGAGATGCTCTTTGCCTTTGACTCCTGCGCTCACACCCATCCATGAAAACCAAACGAACAGATACCTGGCAAACTCTTCCGACCAGGATAATGAATTATTGAAAATATAACGCATCACCACCTGAGAAAAGATGACGATGACCATGACTGCCAAAGCAGTAATCAGTGCGTAATACTCCATTTGATTAAATAGTTTTCCAAATTTACCGATCAACGTGGTTACCTCCCCAGCAAGTTCCGGGCTTCTCATCATAAGAATGGAATCCCGTGCCGCTGACGATGCGCACGGCATCGGGATTCCATCATTTGAAACAGAAGACAGAAGCGAGTACTTGCCGTTTATTTATAGTCCGGCAGCTTCAAACACGCTTGCATCGATTTTGTCCCGGTAGCTATCCACCACCGGTTTTGCTGCTTCAATCATTTCGGCGGAGAATTCGGCAGAAGCCTGATCCACCTGCATACCGGCTTCTTCCATTACCTCAATGGCCATCAGATCGGCTTCCACTGCGGCCACACGCTGTTCAACAGTCGCCTTGGCAGCGGCGGTATCCACGGCTTCCTGCAGATCGGCAGGCAGGCTGTCATAAAAATCCTGGTTAATAAAGGTGACCATTTGCAAGGCAGAATGGTTGGTCTCGGTGCAATACTCTGCCACTTCCTGAAAATTACCGTCGATCACATAGATGATGGAGGTGTCGACGCCGTCGATGGTTCCCTGTTGCAAGGCGGTGTAGATCTCGCCGAAAGACATGGGAATGGGATTGCTTCCCAGTGCCTGCTGGGTATTGATCAACAGAGTGGACTCGCCCACACGCACTTTAAGACCGCTTAAATCTGCCATGCTGGCGACAGGTCTTTTGGTATTGGTGATTGATCGAAACCCACCGTCAAAATAGCTTAAAACTTTCATGTTGATGGAAGTGGTTTCGGCTGCCAGCATCTGACCCAGCTCGCCGTCAACCTTAGAGGCCCAGTCGTCTCGGTCCTTAAATACAAAGGGCAAATCGAAAATTTCCCAGTTGGGAAGATAGGTGCTAAAGAGTGAAGACATGGCCATACCTGCTTCAATATTGGCCATGGTCACACTTTCAACGATCTCTCTTTCGCCGCCCAGCGCACCGGCGCCCAGTATATCCACCACAATTCTGCCGTTACTGAGTTCTTCAACGTGCTTTTTGAACATCTGACAACCCTGTGCAGCAGCAGTGAATTCATTCTCAATATGAGCAAAACGAATGGTGTAGGTTTCGGCGTCAGAACCGGCGCTTGAACCGGCGTCTGTGCCACCGCCAGCCGCAGCCTGCTGTTGACCTCCACCGCCACAACCAGCCAACATGCTTAAAACAAGGACACAACACATCAAAATTGCAAGATTCTTTTTCATCATTCTTACTCCTCCTGTCTTGAATTTGATAGGTTTGTCAGTCATCATTACCTTTGGTTAGTCACATGCCTTTTTGATGGCCGCCTCCAGAATATCCAGCCCCGCCTGGAGCTGTTCATCGGTGATCACCAGGGGTACCAGGAAGCGAATCACATTGCCCCGGGCCCCGGCACTGAGGAGCACCAGGCCGTTCTCCCAGCATTCTTTGATGATGGCGGCGGTTTCGTCTTTGGCGGGAGCTTTGGTGGTGCGGTCTTTCACCAGCTCAAGGGCCAGCATGACCCCCCGGCCCCGTACATCGCCGATGAGGGAATAGGTGTCTTTCATCTTGTTCAGCCGGCTTCTGAAAAGGTGGCCCAGTTCTTCTGCCCGGCCGGGGAAGT
>NZ_JBCITM010000015.1:0-89704 GCF_039414295.1 Anoxynatronum sibiricum
TGAACATGGTCTCTCTTTGTCATCATTCGAATCACCCCTTATATCTATATTCGACATCAAGGGGCGAATCTCCTTTTTGATTGCAAGAAAAAAAGCCTATTTTCATAGACTTTTTCAACAACCTCAGCCGTGCTTCTCTTGCGAGAGGCACGGCTTTCAAGTGTATGGCTTTTGTGGTTAGCTTTAAATTGAAAGATTATCGCATTTTTGAATCAGCTGCCTGTTACCGTTGTGAGGCTGCGCTGGCACCGGCAAGGCGTCCGAAGACGATGATGTCGGTGAGGGCGTTGCCACCCAGCCGGTTACCGGCATGCACGCCACCTGCCACTTCGCCTGCGGCGTAGAGGCCGGCGATGGGGCTGCCAGATTCGTTCAGCACACGGCCCAGTTCGTCGATTTCAAGACCACCCATGGTGTGATGCACCGAAGGTGAACGGGGTGTGGCGTAGAAGGGTGCATTTTCGATTTTGGCTCCAAAGCTTTTCTTGCCAAATTCAGGATCATTTTGTGCTTCGATGTATCCGTTGTATTTTTCCACTTCTGCCACCAGTACTGCCGGATCCATCTCCAGCTGTTCTGCCAGGTCTTCCAGAGTGTCGGCCTTAAAGATGCTTTTGGTTTCAATCAGGGTGTCGATGCTGTCACCCCAGATGTTGGTGCCGCCCAGTTGAGGGTTGCCGGAGGTGTTTTGGTCACCAATGATGAAGAAGAGAGCATCTTCCTGCACCAATGCTGCGGCAGCCAGTACGTCACGGCCGGAGTATTCATTGACAAAACGCTTGCCTTCCTTGTTCACAAACATCTGCTCTTCTGCACTGCCCCAAACACCGCCGGAAAGGGCGCCTGTTTCAGGGTGTGAGCTGGGCATCAATTGTACAAAGCCCATGCCTTCGAGGGAAGCACCGACGCCAAGCCCCATGACAATACCGTCGCCGGTGGCATCATTGGTGTTGGTGGTGGGCATGGCAAGAGGCATTTCCGGCCAGTAGGTGTTGTATTCTGCCCGCATTTCAGGGTTGGCACCGTAGCCGCCGGTGGCCATGACGACGCCACTGGTGGCATGCAGCATTACAGTGGTACCGTTGGACTGCTGAGCTTTTACGCCGGTTACCCGGCCATTTTCTGTGAGCAGTTCCATTCCTTTGGTATCTGTCATGATTTCAACACCCATTTCCTGAGCGGCTTCTGCGAGGGTACCCACATAGCCGGTGCCCAGGGGTTTCACGTTGCTGTGGGTACGGGGCCACAGGGCTCCCAGTACGGTGGAAATGTCGTCGGTCCATTCAAGGCCATAGCTTTCCAGCCACTCGATGCCAGCCAGTGCGTCGTTGGCCAGAATTTCTGCCAGTTCCACCTTGCTCACAATGTCATTGCCCTGGAGATCGGTGCGCTTGCCGCCCACATAGATATGATAAGCGTGCAACTCGGGGCTGTCAAAAAGCTTGCTGGTGTCGCCAGCTTTGTATTCAGCAATTTGAGCCTGCAAGCGGGTGATCACATCTGCAAAGTCACCATGTTCTGATGGAGTAAGTGCCAGAATTTCATCAAGCTGTTGCATCAGAACGGATGTCATTTCAACGGCTCCCTGGCGGCCAGGGTCATACGCGTTGTAAACGCCGCCGGAGCGCATGGTGTTACCGCCCAAAGCAGCTGCTTTTTCAATAAGAACAACTGAAGCGCCCTGCTCTGCCGCAGAAACTGCCGCTGCCACACCGGCACCGCCACCGCCAACCACCACCACATCAACGGTTTTTTCAATGGTTTCGGTGCTGGCTTGTTTTTCTGAGGCAACTTTCAAAGCTGCCACATCGCCGCCGGCCTGGCGCACGCAGTCTTCCACTGCTTCCAGCACCGCACGGCTGGTGTTGGTGGCCCCTGAAATCATGTCAATGGCCAGGGTCTGACCTGCCACAATTTCAGCCGGGAACCGGGTGAATACCGGTTCAGCAATGGCGGGAGTTTCAATGTGTTCCCCGATTTCAACGCTGACAATTTCAGTTTCACTAAAGGTGACAGAGACTTCCACATCACCATAGTTCCCCATGGCTTTGGCCGTGTATGTGCCGGGTGAGTATAAGGCATCTCCTGTTTCAGCAGGTGCGGCAGGTGCTTCACTGCCACCGCCGTTGCCGCAGGCGGTCACAAAAAGCATCATCAGGCATAGTGCCAGCAGCAGTGCTGTTTTAACCGATGCTTTTTTTGATCTGTTCATCTTTTTCAGGTGTTTCATGTTCGTCCTCCTTGTTTCTGTTTTGTTTGTTAAATCACGAACTAACTTAAACAAGTATAAACCCTGTACCAGGTACAGGGTCAAGTTTTCTTATCCGTTGATGTTGTTGCAGCGCCTTCCGGAGTGCCGCATTCTGTCTGCTTTAATCATCATCATGGCCACAACAGGAAGCTTTGGTGATGGCTCCCTCTTTTTCACAATAGACAATCCTGCGAGTGCCATCTATGCATCTACTGACATGGCGCTTCTTTCACCGGCACCCAGACTGCAAAATGCAAATGCGGCTTCTCGTCGATCACCTGATGATGAACCACCGTTCCGAACAGATCGCCGTCAATTTGGAGCCCTTCTGCTTGCAGGTACTCCTTGAGTGGTTGAAAACGTCCTGGGATTGTCAGATCTTCATCGATGCAGTGAATCACGGTGAACACGGTATCTTGCGCTTTGTGGCAGACGGTGACGGGGAGATGGGAAGCCCGCTCTTCATGGTCGCCTGTGCTGTCCAAAATGGCATATCCCCAGTAAATGCACCCGGGCACATCGACTTTTTCCCGGGGAATGTGAAAAGCCACCATGGTTCGGGGCATTTCGTCAATCCACTGGCGGGTATGGTCGTTTTGCATGGCCCGGGTTTCAAAGACCCGGTCCATTTGATTGGCATAGAACCGGTAGGCCGGCAGCACTTCCCGCTGGTATTTTCCCACCATGGTAATGATGCGCTGATACAAATCTTTTTGATAAGCAAGCTGTTGCAGCACTTCCTGATACTCACGAATTTTTGCTGCCACTGCCACCTCTTGCTGTGACATTTTTTCCAGTGCTTCTTCACCTGAAATCTCACTGATGAAATCCACTGAATCCTCCAGTGAGAAATCCAGTCTTCTCAGATACTTGTAACGCACAATCCGGTTCACATCCCGCCCTTCGTAAGTGCGGTAATTGTTATCTGGATGGCGGGTGGGCACCACAACTCCCTTTTTATCGAAAAACCGCAGTGTCTCTGCTGAAACTCCCAGGATTTTTTTCACTTCACCAATGCGAAGACGCATGTGTTGCTCACCCCTTTCGTTTTCGGATTCCAGTTGCGGGATTCCCCGTCAGTGTTGATTCGTCTCAGAGTGAGCCTCATGACTATTAATTTGAACAGTCCGGTTACTGGGATTTTGGGGCTAATTATGTTGTCTCTGTTGATGTTTTTGTGTTGCCGGTTCCCCGAAGTGCCGGTAAAGGCTTTAAGAGCCACCAGCCGCTTCCCAGGCCCAGAACCAGCAGCACCAGGAGGGGCAGCCATTGAAGGGTTACATGTTCCAGTGCCAGCAATGCCAGGCCATTGTTGAGAATGTGCAGGGTCATGGCGGGGTAAATGGACCGGGTTTTCCAGGTGACATAGCCGAAGGCCAGCCCCAGAAGAAAGGTGGGGATCAGGCGGATAAAGTCCATGTGTACCAGGGCAAAAGGGAGGGCGGTGATGAGAATGGCCGCTTTTGGTCCCCATTTTGCCTCCAGAGGCCGAAAGGCGAATCCCCGAAAGAGTATTTCTTCACAGATTCCCGGTGTGACGGCAATGAAAAGAAACTGGGCCAGGGGGCTGAGGCGGGCCAGTTCTGCTTCCAGCTCCACCAGGGTGGGTACCTGGGTGATAAATGGGGTGATCAGCATCTGGTACATCAGAGCCAGGGAAAAAGCTCCCAGCCAGACCCCCAGGCCGCCGGCCATGCCCCGGAGGGTGAACCGGCGCAGGCCCAGAGAGGGTACCGGTGCCGCCTTCAAATACCAGAGAATGCCGATGGGCAGCAGGGCAAACACCAGGTACTGCACCACCAGTGTGCCGGTGAGCAAGCTCCCCACCCCGGTGAGGATGGTGCTCAGATAAATGAAGAGAATCACCACCAGGGGCAGGGTCATGAACACGTCTTCCACTGCGATGAGACTGCGGGGCTGCAGACGGTGGCGCTGCAGGGTGAAGGTGGTGGTGGTGCCGATGCCGAAAAGCAGTTTTTCGGTGCCGAAGGCTTTCACCATGAGGGTGAGGCTGGCCATGGAAAAGAAACTGTTGGTCACCAGGGTGATGCCCAGCAGCGCCGGCTGCAGATTCCCCAGCAGTACTGATTTCAGCAGCAGGGTGGCGTTTAGCACCGGCACCAGGGCATAAAAGGGGTTCAGCTCCAGCCCGGGGGTGATGCCAATGTAGGCAGGAATCATGAAGGCAAACAGGAGGGGGGTCAGATAGGCCCCTGACTCTTTATAGCTGTTGGCAAAGAGCCCCATGGTCATGCTGGTGCCGGCGGCAATGAAAATCAGGGGCAGCAGGGTGAGAAGAAGCGCCACCCAGGTGCCTGAGGTGAACGTGAGGGCAGTGAGCCCTGCATCGGCCAGCAGGGGCATGAGGGGAATCAGCACCCCCAGGCTCACCACCATTGAGACCACTCCAAAGAGAACGCAGGCCAGCAGTTTGGCAGTGATAAGATCGCTTCCCCTGATGGGCATGGAAAAGAGGGTTTCCAAGGTTCCGGTTTCTTTTTCTGCCGTGGTCAACTCCACAGCAAAATTCACCACCGATACCATGGCATACAGGGTGAGAATAAGGGGCAGAATGTTGCTCAGGGCAGAACCTGCCCGTTCTTCTTCTCCAGCCAGATCTTCCAGCTGCAGTTCCACCGGCTTCAGCAGGGCAGCCGGCAAGCCGGCTGTTTCCAGCAGGCGAAGCTCTTCCCCTTCCCGAAAGTTTTCCAGGTGTTCTGTGAGGCGTTCTGCTCCCCTGACTCCCCGGCGGTGCCCCACGTCATAAATCAGTTGAAAGACATGGCCTTCCCGGGTGTCTTCATAGCGAAGAATCATATCCAAATCATCCGCCTCTGCCGCCTGGCGGTAAGCTGCCAGGGCCTCAGGGGAAATACCGGAGACCGGCGCATCTGAAACCACCAGCTCCAGCCGTTGGTCCTCTATCAGTGCTGTTTCCAGGGAAGAAGGAAGCTCCCCGGTGATCATGATACGGCTGACGGTGGCTGCCGCCTCTCGGGAAACCCCTTCGGTCACGGCCCGAAAGCCGTACACCAGCAGGGGAAGCACCAACACCGGTGCCAGCATGCCCAGCAGCACCCGCTTGTTTCGCAGGAGAGAGCGAATTTCTTTACCCATGAGAGCTCGAATCACTTTCCAGTTCATTGGCCGTCACCTCCAAACATCACCCGGTCTGACTGGAACCACCGGTTCACCACGGCGATTCCCAGAGAAGCGACCCCCAGGTTCATGGCCAGGGTACCGGCAATCCAGCCGGGGGCGTAGCTTCCCAAAAAGGCTTCCCGCATCACCAGCAGGGTGTTGGTGATGGGTATGAGCAGGGTCAGCGGGGTCAGCTCAATATCGGGAATCAGCAACAGGTAGCAGGGAAGCATGAGGACGATGAGCAGCATTGATCCGTAAGACTGGGCCTCCTGATAGGTATGCGCCAGCAATCCCAGACCGGTGAAAAGGGTGCTGGTGAGAATCATCACAGGAAGCAGCATGAGGGCCAGAAACACCAATAAGCCCGGCGACAGGGAAATGGTCAGGTCGGGCACCTGGTAGGCGATGCCGTAAAGCAGGGGGAAGATGGCCATCAGGTTAATCAGGCCGCTGATCATCCCCACCGCGACGCAGGCAAGGAGTTTTCCCACCACGATTTCTGTCCGCTTCACCGGCAGGGAAAAGAGGGTTTCCAGGGTTCCCCGCTCTTTTTCTCCGGCACTCACGTCTGCGGAGAGGGTGTAGGTGCCGATGATGGCATAGAGCATAATGAGAAAGGGCACCACCATGCCCAGCACGGTGGCCATGATCCGGCTGCCGGATTCACCGGCTTCAGAGAGTTCCACGTCTTCAATGGTGACCACCGTGAGGATGTTTTCTGCCAGGGCTGCATCTGTCAGCCCCGCTGCCACCAGGTCTTCCCGGTAGGCGTTCACCTGGCTTCGCACCCGGTTCATGCCCCGCTGGCTGGCCTCGGTGGGCGAATGGTAGTAAAGCAGCAGTACTTCTTCTGCCCCTTCCTGCCTGGATTCCACCACCACCTCCAGGTTTTTTTCCAGCAGCGCGGTTTCCGGCTCACGGGGATGGGGCACGACTTCAATGCGTTCTTCTTCAATGAGTCTGTCCACCAGCCCGGCACTCACCGACGGTGCCACCGCCACCCGGCTCACCTGCTGCTCCAGGCCAGACTGCACCAGCATCATGAACCCGGAAAAAAAGACCATGATCACCGGGTAAATGAGAACAGGCAGAAACATGGTGAGGAGGGCCTTTTTATCCCGAAAGAGGGAGCGCATTTCTTTATTGAAGACTTGTCTGATTTTGGAGAGGCTGATGGCACCTGGGAGTTTAAAGGGCATGGCTGTCACCCGCCCCGCCGTCAATATACCACAGAAAAATGTCGCGAATGTTGGTTTTTCCCGTGGCCGCCTTCAGCTCCTCCAGGCTGCCGGCCTGCACAATGGCGCCCTGGTGAATGAGGGCGATGCGGTCGCAGAGGGAATCGGCTTCTTCCATGTAATGGGTGGAGAAAATGATGGTTTTGCCTGCCGCTTTTTTTTGTTTGATGAAATCGATGATGGTGCGGCTGGTGAGAATATCCAGCCCCAGGGTGGGTTCATCGAGGATATACACCGCCGGGTCGTGGATCATGCACCGGGCAATGGAGGTTTTTTGCACCTGGCCGGTGGAGAGCTTTTCCACAATCCGGTCTTTGAACTCGTGCATGTCGAGACTGGTGAGAATGGCCTCGATGCGTTCTTCCAGCACATTTTTGGGAATGTCGTAGAAGCTGCCGAAAAACCGGAGGGTTTCCACCGGGGTCAGCTTTTTATACAAACGGGTGTTGCCGGAGAGGAAGCCGATGGAACGGCGCACCCCTGCGGCCTGGGTGGCCACATCATAGCCGTTCACCTGAATGGTGCCGGCGGTGGACTGCATGATGGTGGCCATGATCCGCAGCAGGGTGGTTTTACCGGCACCGTTGGGCCCCAGCAGGCCAAAAATTTCCCCCTGGTTCACTTCGAATGAGACACTTTTCAGGGCATCTATGGCACCCTTCTTTTTATCGTGGAACTGTTTGCTCACCTGGTTGACCACAAGCATGGTATCTATCCTCTCTTTGCGATCCAGTTGGCTCTTTATGTCATTCAGTTTCCCAGACACCCTTTCAGGGTGCTGTTTTCATCAGAAGCTTTCGCCGGAAGCGACAGCCACGGGAATCCGAATTTCCCGGGCCCGCTCCGCCGACCGGTCATGCACCACATAGGTGTCACTGATCAGGTCGTGCCAGCCCTGTTTCTTAGGATGAAAGGCGCACCACCAGTAGCCCATATGCACTCCCAGCAGCTGGGAGAGGGTGCGGCCCACGGTTTCCCGGAAGAAGGCGGTGAGAAGCCCCGGCGGAGTGCCATTGCTTTGAATGACTCTTATGCCGGCGATCATTTTTCCCAGGGTCTGTCCAAAGAAGCAGGTCATGAGGGTGAAGTAAAGGGCACCGGCCAGTCCGATGGTCACAAAGCTCACCGCCAGCAAGGGCAGTGCCTTGACATCCACGGCAACAATACCGGAAATGATCCCCAGCACTGCATTGATCACCGCCAGATCCACCAGGTAGGCCACCAATCGGATAAAGAACCCGGCAGGGCGGTACACTTTTTCCATGGGTTCCTGGTGATCAGCCACAAAAGTCCTGTTTTCCACAGACTCCAAATCATTCAACTGTTGATCCGCCTGTGGTTCCTGTGCTGCAAACGCCGCTTCTACTCTTTGAGATTCTTGTAATTCGTGGGATTCCTGTGATCCGTGCACTACTGGCGGTTCCTGATTTTCTTGCGATTCCGGTGGTGTCGACTTCATTTCCAGCTGTATTTCATCATTTTCTATCGGTTGTTGCTGCTTTTCATTTTCCATGGGCTCACCTCCTACCATGACCACAGGTACATGGGTACCGCGTGGTTGTTAACAGAGACCGGCCGACCGCCCTGCATTTCTGCCAACCCGGGAACAAGACGACTCAGTAGGCTTTGTTCTGGACCCTGAGCCAGCAGCTGCCACCAGCTAAAGCTGTCATCCCGCTGAATGCGGATAATAGTAGGATTTTCCAATCCTGCCAGTTCCTTCGCCACTTCCAGAGAGTCTTCAAATTGTCCCAGAGAATCCACCAGGCCGTTTTCCAGCGCCTGAGGACCAGTGTAAACCCTGCCGTCGGCCAGAGTCATCACCTTGCTGCGATCCATTCCCCGGCCATCCACAATGGCATCCACAAAAAAGCCGTAGCTTTCGTCCACGATGGACTGGAGAATGGCCTGCTCTTCTTCATCCATTTCCCGCAGGGGGTTCATCAGGTCTTTATAGGGACCGCTTTTGAAGGTGACATCTTCCACTCCCCAGTCTTCGGCCATCTGGTGAAAGTTGATGCTTTGCATGATCACGCCAATGGAACCAGTGAGGGTATTGCGGGTGGCCACGATATGATCGGCAGGTGCTGCGATGTAGTAGCCGCCGGAGGCTGCCACCTGGTCAAAGAACACCACCAGGGGTTTGGGATATTCCTCCCGCAGGTCCATGATGAGCTGAAAAATTTCATCGCTTTCGGAGACACCGCCGCCGGAGGAATTAATCCGCAGCACCACGGCTTTCACCTCCGGGTTTTCATAAACAGATTGCAGCTGGTTCAAAAAAAAGCCGTGGTGGTAATACTGGTCATAAAAATAACCGGAAGGCAGGTTAGCTGTAATCATACCTTCCACATCCAGCACGGTGATCAGTTCTTCTGAACCGCTTTCAATCACCGTTTCCATCCAGTCTTCTCCGTGGAAAAACCCGATTTCCTCCACACTGGGAAACTGTACAACTATTGATACACCCACCAGCGCCACAAAAATAATCAGCGCAATCCATCGTTTTTTATTCACATTCATCGCCTCTTTCGTTAGTTTGTCTGTTGACTATCTTAATCATCCGCCTGTTGTGGCTGGTCTGCCAGGTCACTGATGGCTTGGTGGAGGGACTCTGTTGCCTTAGGGTCTTTGCGGTTGATGATCACCAGGCGGTGTTCATCCCGAAAGGTGACATAGGGCGGTTGATTGAGAGTGACAAAGAGCAGGGCGTTCTCGCCATCTTCCAGCTCAAACCAGCCTTTTCGCACACTGCCCGCATTCATGCCGCTGGTTTTTCGCCGAATTCCCGGCATGGTTTCCACCAACTGCACCTCTGAAATGCGATGGGCCTGAAAGGTGGTGCCGTACATGCCGGAAACGCTCACGGCATCTGCTGTCACAGTGACTTCCGGAGGAATCAGCCCGTACCCGATCAGCAGGACGCTGAACCCGCAAGCCAGAATCACCACTCCCAGCACTGCCTTCACACTCATCTTCATGCGGCCATCGGCATTTCGGGTGGACGGGTCATACCGCTGCACCCACACCACAAAAATGGGAATCACCACCAGCTGGGCCAGCATCGTCACCAGAAAAGCATTGTCCATTCCCCGGGCTTCCAGCAAACTGCCGCCCATCATCAATGCCCCCAGGAGAAAAAGAAAGTTACCAATGGCCCGACCCAGACCTTCGGTGTTCACCTGCTTTTTTTGTTCCTTTGGCATGGTGTTATAACCGGCGATGAGCCAGTACCATTTCCAGTGTTTTACTGCCACGCCCAGAAGCAGCATTAACAGCCCGCTTCCCATCAGGATCCATGTACCCATGGAAATCGCCATTGATTGCATGCACCATCACCTCTTTAGTCTGGAATTAAGGAGAATCTTTTTTCCATTCACGTTTTCAATCTTTGAAAATCTCTTTGAGTGTTGCTGTTCTTTACGTCCGTTTATTTTTCTTCCTATTCTACGTATGGCTGCCCACTTTGTTTCACTTGTTTTTCGCCCTGTTGAGATCCCATAAAGACTTGCGCCGGTTACCAGTCTATTGGAAAAGTAAACGCACATGCGCTATAATGATTTTGGAGAAAACACGACAGCGATGACGACCTTACCGGGAGATGATTTCATGAGCAAGCAGCAAAACCCCCTTGAAAATAATATCAAAAATACCGCCCTCATTTTTGAAGGCGGCGGCATGCGGGCCAGCTATTCTGCCGGTTTGTTAAGCCACCTGCTGGAAAACCAGCTGTATTTTGACTACGTGGCCGGCATTTCCGCCGGCGCCAGCTGCGGTGTAAATTACCTTTCCCGGGACATTGACCGGGCGAAACGCTCTTTTGTGGACGTGGTGCAAGACCCCCAGTTTGGAGGTTGGCGGTCTTTTCTTTCAGGCGAGGGCTATTTTCGGGCCGAATACATTTACGAGAAAACGCCTCAGCCCGACGGCACCCTTCCCCTTGATTATGAAACCTTTGCCAGAAACCCGGCCAGGCTGCGCATCGGCGCTTTTCAAATGGCGACGGGCAACATGACCTATTTCTCCAGAGAAGACATTCAGACACCCCAGGATTTAATGAAAATTGTGCGGGCCTCTTCTTCCCTGCCTCTGATCATGCCCCCGGCCCGGTTCAGGGACACCCTGTATGTGGATGGCGGTCTCAGCGGTGGTATTGCTTTGGAGATTGCCCAAAGAGACGGGTTTGAGCGGTTTTTTGTCATCCTCACCCGGCCCAGGGGCTACCGGAAGCCTCCCATGAAATATGCAGGGTTAGTCAAAGCCCTCTACCGCAAGTATCCCCGGGTGGCCGAAGCCATGATGCAGCGGCATATTCACTATAACCGAACCCTGGATGAGCTGGAATCTCTTGAATCCGACGGCAAAGCCCTGCTGGTTTACCCGGATGCCATGCCCATCTCACAAAAAGAAAAAACCTACGCAAAACTGCTGGCGGCATATCACCTGGGTGATGAGCAGGGGAAACGGGACCTGCCCGCCTGGAAAGCGTTTTTAGAGAAGGGGTAACGCGGCTAAACAACACGAATCATGTCTCTGTGATTTTTTCCACTTCTTCTGCTTCTTCTTTTTTCAGTTCTTCCAGCTTTTCCAGCTTTAGATACACTTTTTGAAGCACAAAAATCGATGGACATAAAAAGCCGACAATACTCAAGGCGCCCTCCGCCCCCATCGCACTTCCCACTGCCAATCCCAGATAGCCCGTGAAGATGGAAATAAAAATTAGAAACATGGTTGCCTCCTTATAATCAGCTCAAAATGCAGCGCTGCTTTTTTAATTATGATACTCCAAATCTGCGTTCAGCGCCATTCATCTTTTTCTACTGGTCATCTCCCCAATTGATGCGCGTATGGTATTTCCTATCCATGTGAAAAACCGATTCCCGTAAGGAGAATCGGCAAAACACCTTCTTTTCAATTAACTTTTCATAGCTCTCTCACGCCAGCTTTCGCTAAATGTCGCACTGGCGAACCACCAGTATGTTGCAGCACACATGATTCAGCACCTTTGATACGGTGCTTCCCAGAATCAACCGCTGGAATCCCCCCATGCCCCGGCTCCCAATCACCAGCAGATCCGGCAGGTCTTTTTCCACTTGCTGAATGATCATGTTGGCCGCATCACCGTGCACCTGAACACTTTCCACTTTTCCCGGATACCCTTCAAAGGTTTTGATCGCCTCTTCCAGAGTCTTCTTTGCATTTCTAACGGATTCTTCTTCAAAGGATTTGTTCAGAGCCGGGGTATAGGCGTAGGCATAGGCACTGGCATGGGTGATCACAGTCATGATTGTCACTTCTGCCTGTTCCTTTTCTGCCACTTCCCGCGCCTCCCGAAGAGCCTGTTCTGAGGTGGGCGAGCCATCAATGGCTACCAGTATACGTTTCATGGGAATCCTCCTTTCAAATCAGCCGGAAGAGCTGGCTGGCAGCTCTCCCTGATGAACGGGTGGTCTCTATTAGTTACCTACCCTGTGAAGATTCGTTTACTCGTTTGACGGCTGTTTTATTCCTTTGATGACCGGTTTATTCGCTGATTTGAGCTGCAGTATCACCCATCACGCTGTTGGGTTTTGAGCTTTATTGTGAACAGATGCTGGTGGCATCGCCTGGGGCAGGGCCACCTGTGCCTTGAAAAGGTCACCATCGATGCTGAGGGTCAGGTGCCCCTGTTGGGCTTCAGCCAGACCCATGGCGATGGCCAGCCCCAGACCGGAGCCTTCGGTGGTGCGGGATTCATCGCCCCTCACAAAGCGTTCTGTCAGCTCATGGGGATCCACATTCAGCGCCTGGGCCGACACGTTTTTCACCACCAGCAACCCCTGGCCTTCAGCGGATTCCACCCCTGCGTATACCCGAGTACCCTTCAGGCTGTATTTCAGCGCGTTGGACAGCAAGTTGTCCAACATGCGCCAAAGGCAGGTACCGTCACCCATCACCCATACGGATAGTTGGGCCGGCTGCAGCCGCAGTTCCAAGCCTGCTTCTGCCATGCGGTCTTCAAATTCACCAGCGGCCTGCACCAGCACTTCATTGAGATCCACCGGTTTCAAAAACACCTTCACGTTACCGCTGGAGGCTTTGCTGGCTTCCACCAGGTCTTCAATGAGGCGTTTCAGCCGGCCGGTTTTTTCTTCCAGCACTTGCAGATACTCCGCGGCGTTTTCACTACCCGGTCCTTCTTTCTGCAGCAGGTCCACATAACTGATGATGGCGGTGAGGGGGGTTTTCAGGTCATGGGAGACATTGGTGATGAGATCGGACTTCATTCGTTCTCCCTTGACGGCTTCTGCCACAGCTTTCCGCAAACCATCCTGAATGCGGCTCATGTCTTCTCCCAGACCGTTGATGGGAATGGGCATTCCTATGGGATTGAGGGGGTAGTCGATCTCCCCCCTGGAAATGTGATGGGCTGCCTGGCAGAGGGTGGCGTAAGCGTTGATGGGCCGGGCCAGCCAGGCCAGCACCAATGCGTTGAATACCCCCAGGAAGAAGAACACTGCAGCGCCTGAGGCGGCAAAGACGGCAGCAATGAGGCCGTTTAAGAGGCCGTAAGCGAGAAAAAGGAGCATGGTGGCCGGCCCCACGGTACCGTTGTGAAACAGGGTGCGCACCGATTCATTCAACATACGCACCGGTGCTCCCAGCAGACGGACCACTCGTTTGACAATTATGGCAACAAGCGTGTTTCTCAACAAGCTCCGATTTTTCAGCTGACGGATCATGGTGTAGTAATAGTTTAAACCGATAATTCCGTCAATGCCAAGTACCACCAGCACTACCACGAGAGGAAAAATGGCCAGCTCTCCGCCGGGGTCGGGATAAGTCATGCGGAACCCGAGCAAAGGCCCTCCCAGAGAAGCCCCGGCGGCCATCATCACCAGCAGGGTATGCACATCGTTGGGCATCCGGTCGAAGGCCAGCTGCCACCGGGAAGTACCCTCCCCCGCCCGTCGGGCCATCACTGCCACAACCACCAGCCCTCCCAACAAAAGAGGGGCGCTGCCCAGCATCACCCATTTTAGGGCCTGGTAAGCCTGCTCCTGCATCTCATACTGCCTGGCAGCCGCCAGCCATGCCAGCACCGCGCCGCTTCCCGCCAGCGCCATAAAGCTGATCCAGTTGATTACCTGCGGCAAGATGATGTGACTGGTTTTCTTTTCTCGTGCCGCCTCCGCGTCACCTTCGCCCGATGGTCTTTCTTCAGATTCACTGACAGGCTCTTTGTCATGACCCTTTGCAGACTCAGTGGCAGTATGATGACCATTGTGAAGAAGATGACTGATACTGTTGTTACTGTTACTGCCGTTGCTCATATCGCTGCTATTTTGATGATGCCCATCGCCGGTCTGATGGCTGTCGTCAACGATGGTTTCGCTATGTGTGCCTTTCCATTTTATAGCCAATGCCCCACACCACCTTTAAGTATTCTGGTTCTTTAGGATTGATTTCGATCTTTTCCCGAATGCGGCGAATGTGCACCGCCACTGTGTTTTCCACGGCGTGGGAGGTTTCCTCCCACACCTGTTCATAAATGGCACTGGTGGAAAACACCTGGCCCGAGTGTTTCATCAGGTAAGCCACGATCTTATATTCAGTGGCGGTGAGCCTCACGGGAACACCGTCCACTTTCAATTCGCAGGCCGACGTGTCCAGCTCCAACCGCCCATTCACCAGCATTTGTGAAGTGGCGGGCAGGCTGCCCAGCCGGGTGTAGCGCCGCAGCTGGGACTTCACCCGGGCCATCAGCTCTAAGGCATTAAAGGGTTTGGTCACATAATCATCGGCCCCAAAATGAAGGCCGGTGATTTTATCGGTGTCCTCTGATTTGGCTGACAGCATGATAAGAGGAATATTCTGTGTTTCCCTGATTTTCAGGGTGGCGGAAAGACCGTCCATTTCCGGCATCATAATATCCATGATGATCAGCTGCACCGGCTCCTCCTGAAGAATGGCCAGTGCCCGGCTGCCAGTGCCGGCTTTCAGCACCCGGTATCCCTCCTGCTTCAGATAAACTGCCAGTGCATTGACAATAGCTTCATCATCATCGCACACCAGGATGGTATGCGGCTGTGGCTGGCCGGATGGTTCCTGCACATGAGCCTGTCGCTGACTGGGTGAATGGGGCGTGTATGATGCCATTTGCTTCAACTCCTTAAAACTGGTATTCTTTGAACCTGTATGGTATCTTGAATTTGTGTGGATTTTTGAATCTGTATGGTACTCTTGATACTTTAATGGCGTCCTGATGCCTTTATGTGATGTCGTCACCGGTGACTTAACAGCATCATACCATGAAAAACCCGCTTTCATCGAACGGAATTCTTACGACTTTATGACAATTATACCTGCCTGGCCTTCGGTGCCACCGCTGTCTTGATCCACTGAAATCAATCTGGAGGTTTTTATGGAAAAATCACGCCTGGAGCGTTTACAGGAACGAAAACAAATAGAACGGCGCCAATGGCTGCGTCGCTGCTGCTGGGGTCTTTTTTTCATTGTGCTGCTGGCCGTGGGCCTTCATTTCATTTCAGATACACCGGGCTCGCCGGCGCAGCGCATGGATCAACTGCGTCATCAGCTGACTCACCAGTTGACCCGACTTCTGCCCGAAGAACTGCCCACTCAGCTGTTTCAGGGGCTCAGGGGCCTGCTGCCCTGGAACCGTCAGACTGACGCCTCTTTTCCGGCAGAAACCGGCCCGAATACGTCAACAACCACCTCTGAGGAAGCCGATGCCTCCACTGACGCTTCCTTGCGGGTGCTTTTTCTGGGAGACAATATGATGACGGGGCGGGTGGCGGCGGTGATGGATGAAAAGGGGATGCATTATCCCCTGCAGGAGTTTGCGCCATTGCTGGAGGAGGTGGATCTCATCGTCGCCAATCTGGAAACGGCGGTGGGTACCAGCGGTCAGATGATGGAGAAGTCCTTTGCTTTTCAAACGGCCCCCCGGTATCTGGATCTTTTTGACCCCTACCGAGAAAAACTGGTGTTCACCCTGGCCAACAACCATGGCATGGACGGCCCTGCGCTGGAAACCATGAGCGCTCTTGAATCTGCCGGTTTTCACTACGTGGGCCTGGGCCGAGACCGACAGGCTGCCTACGCTCCTTATGTGGGAGAAATCAATGGGGTATCCTTTGCCATCTTTGGGGCTTCCCGGGTGATTCCCGTGGCTTCCTGGCGGGCAGGAGAAAACCACCCGGGGATGGCCACTGTTTACAACCCTGAATCCCTGCTGGAACACGTGGTCCCCTGGGTGGGTGAGGTGGATTATGTGATCACCTACCTCCACTGGGGGGTGGAGCTGGCAGATAAGCCGGAACCCTATCAGCTGGCCTTGGAAGAAGCCCTGTATGAAGCCGGGGTCAACCTGGTGATTGGCAGCCATCCCCATGTGCTTCAGGCCTTTGAATGGCGGGGTCCCAAAGCTTTCACCGCCTATTCTCTGGGGAATTTTGTCTTCACCACCAGTCATGACCCCATGGCCAACGACACCGGGGCCTTGGAACTGGTACTGTCGCCGGATGCTATTGAAACAGCGGTGCTTCACCCGGCTCAGGTGCGGTGGGGACTGGTGCGCTATCTGACAGACCCAACAGAACGGCAACGGATCATCCAGCGGGTGAACCGGCTGAGTGAGTCGGTACGGGTGGATGATGACGGGATGATGCAGCAGCTCTCCCACTGAAAGATCTCCATAGAGCAACACCTCCGACGGCTGATTTTCAGCGAACACGACAAAGCCTGCCCTTGAACTCAGGGGCAGGCTTAGGTTGAAGACAAAGGGCTTTGGCCCGGTCAGCTGATTCCAATCTTGTGTGTTTTTAGTCGAAAGTCTCGAAAACAGCGCCTGAACTCGCTGCGCTCAAACAGAAGGCGCTGGCGGTTTTCTCCCTTTTTCGAAAAAACACTGACAAGATTTCCAAGGCTGTCCTTTACCAACTCCCTTGTCTTCATCTTATTTTGTCTACAGTCTGAGCCTGCCCTTGAACTCAGGGGCAGGCTTTTGATTGTTTTCGGGAGATCTCTCAGGCTTTTGAGCTCCCCCTATTTCAGCTTGTCTTTCTCACACCATTTTCATCAACTTCATACCCGTCGATGATGGTGCTTCTGGCGAGGGTGCCGTCGGGGTGGAAGTAATACCATTTGCCTTCCACTTCAAGCCATTTGCCGGTTATCAGGAGACCTTCTCCGGTGAAGTAATAGGTGGTGTGGTTGCCGCTGGTTTCCATGTCTTTCCAGCCCACCACCAGGGTCTTGCCTGCGTAGTATCTTCGGTTGCTGCCGTCTTGCACCCAGCCGGTTTTCAGGGTGCCGTCGGTGTTGAAGAAGTACTTGACGCCCTGGATGGTCTGGGAGCCGGTGAGGGCTTTGCCGTCTTGGTAGTACTGGTACTGGCCGGTATCGTTTAGGGTCCATTCCTGGGCGGTGGCTGGGCTGATGGTCAGTTTGATGTAGCGGGTGAGGATGGCGCTGGCTTCTCCCCGGGTGACTTTTTCTTTTGGTTTGTACTGTTTGCCGCTGCTGCTCATGAGGATGCCTGCCTGCTGCATGGCTTTCAGGGTTTCCTGGTTGGTTTTTGTCATGCTGGCTGTGTCTGTGTAGGGGATGGCTTCCCGGGTGACGGGGAGTGGGTAGCCGGTTGCCTTGGCGTAATTGGCAAGGATGACGGCCATTTCTTCCCGGGTCACTGCTTTCTCTGGGGCAAACTGACGGCTGCTGGTTCCCGGTATAATGCCTTTGCTGTGGGCCCACTCAATGTAGGGGGCTTCGGCACTGGTGGCTTTCACATCGGTGAAGCGGTTGGTTGTATAGGTGTTGATGTCAATGCCTGCCAGTCGGCCCAGGGCTGTTGCCAGGGTTCCCCGGGTGAGGGGGGCATTGGGGGCAAAGGTGGTTTCGGTGGTGCCGGTGATGAGACCTCTGCCCACCAGGTAATCCACGCTTTCTTTTGCCCAGTGGGTGCTGCTGTCGGTGAAGACTGCTGTGGGTGCGGTGTACCCGATGCCGTACTGGGAGAAGTGGGGGGTGGTGAAGATCACCGCGCCGCTGTTGGTGTCGTAGACGGAATGGGCCAGTCGGGTGGTGTTGCCTTCTTTGTCCACATGCACTGCGTACAGGCCGCCCACTGCTTCGCCGTTTGCTGGTGTATAGGGGATTGATACTGTTGCGATGCCACCATTAAAGCTGATGATGTGTTGGCCCTTTCCATCATTCACGGTGATGTCATACACCGGTCTTGTGCCAGTGATCTTTGTTGCTTCCTCTGAAAGGGCTGTCTGGGGTGTGATGCGAATGATGATATTGCCCGTGCGCTGCTTTCTGATTTCAGCCAGCGCTTTTTTGTCAAAGCTTACCTTCACAGGGGCACCGCTGATTTCCAGACTGCTGATTTCTGCGTTCACAAGGCTGTCCAGTGAACTGGCGGTAAGGGTGGCGCTCAGGGAAGTGGCCCCCTTTGGCATGGTGATGTCCAGTGCCACTGCAAGTCCGTTTTCTGTCTTGTTCTGACGCGTTGCTTCCGCCTGTGCCCTGGCAATGGCATCGGTCACCCTTTGATCCGGGATGGCGGCACTGGCCCCTCCATTTTGCCCTGGTGTGGCCGTGACAGGAACCCTTTCGGTCACCGGCTGGTTGGGCGTTTTCGCCGGTGTTGTGGCTGGTGTTGGAACACGGCTGCCCCCAGAGGAAGAACCGCCGGAGGAACCACCTGATGACCCACCAGAAGAGCCGCCGTCTGAGGAACCACCGGAGGATGACGCGCTGACGGTCAACGTGCCATTGACAACAGCCCCAAGGATGTAGTGACGGGCTGCCTCAGCCGTAAGCACGGGTTCGCTCACTGTGATGGGATAGCTGCCCACTGTTTTGCCGTCGGTGGTGGTGGCGGCAGTGGCAGGGGTTGTGAAAATACTGGCGGCTGTGTCTCTCGCTGCCATGCCTGTATAGCTGACGGTGAAGCTGGGCAGGGTGACCCCCGCTGTCATGCTTTTGTCATCGGCGGTGATGATGATGGTTGCCCTGGCAACTTCAAAGGAGACAGTGACAGCACCCATATAGGTTGGATGGCTGTCGGGCACCTTGAAAGTGACGGCATAATCACCTGCCACCACTGGTGCTGTGGTGCTGTGATAGGTGGTACCGTTTCGCCCTGTGTAAGTGATTTCATAAGCACCGGTGTAGCTGCTGGTGGGTGTGCCTGTATAGCCCCCATGGGCGGTGCCATTGTAAGTGCCGTTCTGTCCTGCAACGCCGGTAATGGTCACCGGTGTTTTGTCTGTGTAGTTCACGGTGACGGTGATCAGGCTGTCGGCATAATTACCCATGCCTGTCACACTGACGGTGACAACGTCTGTAGCGCTGTTACCGGTATTGTCGGCCACCAAAGTCAACAGGCCGTTTGCATTCACCACTGCACTGGTCAGGCCGTTATACCCGGGGCCGCTGGTGACTGCAAACGCTGGGGTGGCTCCCGGATTCTCAGGGTAGCCGCTGAGCTGGGTGAGATCCAGTTCGGTCTTGTAGTTGGCCTGATGCTTCACCATGGCAGCGGTGCCTGTCAGGCTGAAATCCGCTGCTCTGGTTATCTGAACCGATGAAGCAACTGGTGCGGTTGGCTGGGTCACCAGGTAGTTGCCGGCTGCCATGCCTGTTAAGATCATCGGGGTGGAAAGGGCGAGGGCCTCGTAGGTGCCGGCATCTGGGCTGCTGAGGGTACCGGTGAGGGTGGATGTGTCCACGCTCACTTTTCCATTGTCATCTGGGACGATTCCGCTTAGGGTCACACCTGTGATGCTCACCTGCTTCGTGGTGTTAAAGGGTCTGCCAGTGGCAGTGACCGCCGCTACGGTGAGTGGTGCTTTGGCGATGGTGTAGGTCATGCCTGTGGTTTGGCTGACGGTGCCTGAGTAACTGCCATCGGCCGCTGCGGTGACTGTCACGGTAACGGTGCCTGCGTTTGTACGGTTGTCTTCTCCTCCATTGGAGTTGGAGTAGCTGACTTGATACTGGCTGGCGCTGAGGGTTTCTCCCGCCAGGGTCACTGTCACTGTGGGGGTTTTTTCTGTGCCGTCATAGGTGAAGTGATCCCCGTCGGTGATGGTCACCGTGGCACCGGTAATGGGTATTTTGAGGGTGGTGAAGGTGACTGCCTCCACATCAGAGTAGTCGTCACCCTCCCTGGCTGTCAGGTAGTAGGTGTAGGTGGTTGCTCCCGACAGGTTGGTCAGGGTGATGGGGTCCGCTTCGCCGGAGGCCGCCATGCTCTGCACCCCAGCGGCACCTGCCACCTGGCTGCCTTCTGTAAGGGCTGTGCTGCTGGCCACATAGTAGATGGTACTGCCTGCATTCGCTGTTGCATGCAGGGTGGCACCAGTGCTGGTAACCGTTCCTTCTGACACCGCAAAGGGAATGTTTCTTTTCAGTGTGTTGGGGCCGGCGGGAGTGATGGTCCCCTGATAGGCAATGCCGTTAAAGGCGGCTGTGGTTTCATTTTCGCTGCTTGCCGGCAAAAACAAATGCAGCAGGCCACTGGCATCGGTATTCACATGGTCAAACCCATAACTGCCGCCTGTAACAGATGCATTGGTGACCGGTGACGAAGGGCCGTAAATCCCCCCCACCTGTGCCTGTGTGTAATAGACGGCTTCGCTGCTGCTGTTGGTGGGTGTGATGCCATTGATGGTGGGCTTTCCCCCTGAGGTGGTGCTGATGGTTCCGCCGGCAATGGTCAATGAGCCGCCGTTTCCGTCTTCTCCACGACCAATGCTTCCAGATACGGCCACGGTTCCGCCGGAGATGGTGATAGGAGGGCTGGTGCCCTGCCATCCGCCGCCAATGGCGGCACTTCTGTTTGATGTTGCTGCCGTCACCTTGCCGCCGGAGATGGTAATGGCTCCTCCGCCTTTGGATTTAAAGCCGCCGCCAAAAGCGGCCCCGCTCCATGTTCCAGTGCTTGTCGCCGATACAGTTCCGCCACTGATATGGATGGTCGGAGAAGTACCGCTTTCGCTTCCCCCAATGGCAGCACCGCTATTGCTGGTGGCAGCATTGACCGTTCCCCCAGAAATGTGAATACTGCCGGGATGATCCCCCTCATATCTGTAACTGCTGCCCATGGCCGGTCCTGTTTGACCGGAGACAGTGATGGTTCCGCCCTCTATCTCAATGGTTCCGGCACCTTCTCTAAACATATCCACTCCAAACCCGCTATAATGATAGAATCCTCCAATGCCCGTGCCTAATCTGGAAGGGTTTTTCACCTCTAAGCTGCCGTTTCCAGTGATTCGAAGGGCTGAACCTTCGCCTGCACGAATGCCCATATAGCGGGCGCCCGCAGTGCCCGCGTCACCGCCGCCGCAATCAATGGTGTTGGCTCCCGATAGATCCAGCTGTGCCTTGGCTGTTTGCAGGTCAATGGCCTTTCCCTGGGACGCCATGTTGACGCCACTGAGCTTCACCTTGACAAAGGCTGATGTGTTCTGGAAAACAATTTGATTGGTTGTGACGGTATCGTTATTTGACTGGATGATCTCATATTCATTCTCGTAATACTGCCCGGTTACAGTGACTTCACTCTCCCCTTCATTGGGGGTATGGGTAATACTCAGCTTTCCGCCGTTATCTGCAAAGGTGATGTTTCCATAAGAAAGATCCAGCGGACCTGAAAGCTGTTCTGTTACCAGGGTATCGTGCATGATAATCGTGGTTCCGTCCCCGGAAGCCTTGATTGTCTGGTCACTCTTACTGATTTCATTTCCGTCGTTAAGACTGGCTGCCGTGACAGACACCGTCGTTCCTGCGCCAGCAGACATCCATGCAGTTATTTTCCCAGCACCTTCCCGCTGCTGTGTCACCTTTCCGTCACAGACAAACTGCACCACACCACTTGCAGCATCCGCATTCAGAGGAGTTCCGTTCCGCTGTGCCGATACCAAGACGCCGGTGATATCATCGGTAATCGCCGTATCATAGAACCACAGATACACGGGGTACAGTTTTTCTCCGACTTCCACAGGGTTGCCACTCACCCAGCTTCCTGTCCATGTGTGACCGTTGCCTGATATCGTGATGGCTTCCGTTGCCGAAAGGGGCTCCCCCCCCACCACAAGGGTGCTTGAAAGGGTCCCCACATAGTTTTCGCTTACGTGAATGCTTCCCTGATAAGTTCTTCCGCCGATGGTGTAGGCGGCATTCTCGATGGAACTGGTCAGCCTTCCGTCATAAATCGTCACGGATAGTGGGTAGGTGCTGACACCCCCAACGGCAGGTTCAATCACGCCGTTTTTCATTGTGATGGCGGCACCATTCCCAATGGAAACCGCTCCACCAGCATTGGTGGCGGTTGAATGGCCCCCACCGTACCCAATATTACCATCAACTGTCACGGCGCCTCCGTTAATGGCAATGGTTCCGCAGGACAGCGGACCGCCGGATATTCCGTTAAATCCAGAACCGATGGCGGCACCACCTGAATCACGGGTCGCAGACACGATGCCACCCTCGATGGTAATGCTCTCCACCCGCCCGCTGTGACCGCCGCCTATTCCTGCGGCACTTGCCCCGCCGGTAGCTGTGACCCTTCCGCCGGAAATGGTGATGGTGCCGGTGGTGCTCTCCACCGATCCGCCGATGCCGGCAGCGCCCAAAATGTAACCCCCATAGTTGACTGTACCTCCGGTGGCAATAATGGTCCCTCCGGCAATGTGGATGGTGCCCACCGACTGAATGGAGCCATTTGGATATGCTGGCGTCCATTGATTGCCAACGGCGCCGATTCCAGCACCACCCCCATAACTGTTACCGCCGGTGGCTGTCAGGGTGCCGGTGCTCGCTGCCGTGATGTTCAGCGTGCAGCCCTGGGGCACGTCAATGCCTGCACCGCCGTAAGCACCGGTGAGTGCATTGGTTCCTTTGAGGGTCAGGTTTAAGGTGGCCCCATTTTTCAGGGTCAGGCCCGACATATTTCCGCCATGACCAGTCATGGTAATGCTTAAATCCTCGATGGTCAGGTTCACTGTTACCCCGTCGATGGTCAGCTGTTCGGCTGTGTTCGATACAGTTCCGGTGATGGTACTGTGATTGTAGGTGCTTAGGTTGCTGCTGTTGATGGTCAGTGGGCCTGTTGAAATGTCGTAAACACTGCCGCCACCCAGTAAAATCACTGTGTACACGGAAAAATGTGCCGCAGGGGCTTCCAGTGTGCCTGCTTCGTGATCCACAGTGGTTTCCAGTGCCTGTGCCTGCTGGAGGGTGTCATCCAGGTGGAAGACTTTCAGCTGTGTGGCGGTGTCTTTTTCTGGTGTCTCCGGCATTTGGGCAAAGGACACCCTGACTTCGCCTTTGCTGGTATCGGGCTGAAGCTGGTTGCCGTCTTCATCTGTGATGGTGATATCAAAGGAAACCAGTTGGGCCACCTTTGTTGCAGTATGCTGTGCCTGTACCTCTCTGGTGACGGCTTCCTCTATTTTTTCCTTTTCTGCCGGGCTGATCACTTTTCTGGCATGAAGCACTGCGCCTTCTGGAAACACGTTCTTTTCCGCCTTGACGGTGATTTCAATGCCATCGATGATCTTGGTTTGATAAAAGGCCCAGTTTCCAATGGCTTCTCCCTCGACAATCTCGACTTTAATCTGAGGCAGCTGTGCACCGGCGGCAAGGTGGTAGCCCTTTGGCAGCACCGGCTCATAGTAAAAAACCCCTCCGGCTTCGTAGGAGTGAAAGGTGTTGGAAGTGCTGGTGGCTTCGTTGATGCGCCAGGTGATGCCTGTCAGTGTTCGTGCTTCCATTAGGTTTTCTGCGTTTGTTCGCTGCTCTGTGTCGCCATTGTCCAAGACTGAACTGCCGGCACCCTCTTGTGGTGATTCTCCCCGGTGTTCTGAATCCGCTGCTTCTGTTGCTTCTGTTGCTTCTGTTGCAAGGGTTTCTCCCAGGTGCCCTTCTTCAGACCTGCGGTTCTCCGGCGCTGCTGAAGAAACACTGGACGCTGCTGAATAGACACTGATGGTCACACTCAGTTGTTCCGGCAGGTCTATCAGCGATTCTGCTGCGCCCACGGTCAACCGCTGCATGGCCGTCTCCCCAGGCAGCTTGGCAAAGGCGGTGATCGTTGCCGGTTCGTGTGCCGCTGCAAAAACGCCGGTGCTTGTGAATGGGTTCAGCATCAGCATCGCCAGGGTCAATGCCACGCCTCTCGTTGCTTTTTTTCTGATGGCAATGCCTTCCATGAACCTCACCATCCCTTCCACCAATGTGTTGATGATTCTTGCAAGTCTCCTATCAATTTTCATGTGATGAACGCCTCCTTGTTATCATAAGCAGGTTGCGCTGCCCTGGCCAAATCCCTTTGTCTTTCACCTCAGCAGGTTAAGCTGCCTTCACGTCTTTCAAGTCGGCTCTCATCTTAACAACCTGCCTGTTTCATTTCAATGCTTCTTGCACAAGCGGTCATTTTTTTGCACAAGCGGTTAATGGCGGGAAGAAAAAAACCACCTCACTGTCCTTGACAATGGGGTGGTTTTTGTTATTATTGGTTCGAACAATCTCATCGATGTAATTGCCAAAGTCTTTACGCATGTCCGTCGCATTGACGGATTGCATCTTTCCAGCTCCCTACCTGTCTTTACTATGCCATGAGCGAGCAGCCCTGTGCAGCGTATACGTTTGTTTCTTACGCTGATTCGGATGTGCTGGGTAGAAGTACCAGTACTTCCTGGCCACCGTCGAATCAAACGTCTGCCAGCTTTGTTGGTGACACCAGCCGGCGGACTTATCTCCAATACCTTTTCATGCCTTTTTTTTCTTCCATGTTGTATTCAATCATTTTTTCCAGCAGGTGGTAGTCCACTTCATCTGTCCATTTAATGCGAAACAGGTTGGCTGTGTGCGTGTAGCCGGCCTTTTGGATATCTTTTTCGAAGTGTTTGATCACTACAGCTTCGGGAGCCACAGCAATGTTGTTTTTGGCCAGGCTGAATCCCATGATGAAGGTGCCATGGTCACTGAACATGGGTTGGTGCCATTTGATCTCTTCCTGTAACTGAGGATATTTTTCCCTGATATGGTTCAGTATGGTTTCCATTTTTTCCTTCTTTTCAAGGTCTTCGATGGTGTTTAGGAAATCCTGAAAGGTTTTCACACAAATCCGCTCCCTTCATGCAGATCATGAAAGACTTTATGTGTCTCGCGACTCTGGTGAGTGGCTTGTAATTGATGGCTTCTTTTGGATCCACTCAATCTCATTCTTTCGGCAGAACTTCTTGACGGTAGATTTTCCTTTGATAGTTCTAATACCCAAAATGACAACCTGTAATGAAATAAGAAAAAAGCAGCCCGAAGGCTGTCCCAGACTGTAGACAAAATAAGCTGAAGACAAGGGGTTTGTTAAAGGACAGCCTTGGAAAGCTTGTCAGTGTTTTTCGAAAAGGCGAGAAAACCGCCAGCGCCTGTTGTTTGAGCGCAGCGAGTTCAGGCGCTGTTTTCGAGACTTTCGACTAAAAACACACAAGATTGGAATCAGCTGGCCTGGCTAAAGCCCTTTGTCTTCAACCTCCGATGGCAGCCACATTGGGCTGCCATCGGAAATGATGATATGCCTATTGACGCTGGAAATCACTACTTGCTGATGCCGTGCTTATCCATACGATGCATTAACGTATGACGGCTGATGCCCAACAGCTGGGCGGATTTGGTTTGATTGTTGCCGGTTTTTTCCAAAGCCTGCAGTATCAGGTTTTTTTCCAGCTCATCCAAAGAAATGCCTTCTTCCGGCAGCTGTATTCCGCTGTCTATTTTGGTATCTGAGGTGCCTGAGATACCTGTGGTGCCTGAGGTGTCTGTGGTGCCTGAGATACCTGTGGTGCCTGAGATACCTGTGGTGCCTGGGGTTGGCAAGTCCACCTCCTGAACGTCGTCTGTTGGAGACAAAATCACCAGGCGCTCAATATAGTTTTCAAGCTCCCGTACATTGCCTTTCCAGGGATGGTTCACCAGCTGCGCCATGGCCTTGGGAGAAAGGGTCATCAATTTTCGGCCCATTTCACTGCAAAACGCCTTCATAAAATGGTGCACAAAGCCGGGGATGTCTTCTTTTCGATCACGCAGGGGCGGTATGTGCAGGGGGATGACGTTGAGCCGGTAATACAGGTCTTCCCGAAAGGTGCCTTCTTCTGTCATTTTTTTCAACTGGCGGTTGGTAGCCGCAATGACCCGGGCGTCCACAGATACTGTCTCTGATCCGCCTACCCGTTCAATTTCTTTATCCTGCACCACCCTGAGCAGTTTTACCTGCATAGATAAACTCAGCTCGCCTATTTCATCAAGCAGTATCGTGCCACCCCGGGCACGTTCAAACTTGCCAATTTTTCGGCTGACGGCCCCGGTAAACGCCCCTTTTTCGTGGCCAAAAAGCTCGCTCTCGATCAAGGTTTCTGGAATGGCTCCGCAGTTTACTTTGATGAAAGGTTTGTCTCGCCGGGGGCTGTTGTGGTGAACTAAGTGGGCAATGATTTCTTTACCTGTGCCACTTTCTCCCTGAATCAATATGGTGGCAGGGGTGGCGGCCACCCGCTCCACCATGGCCATCAGCTCTTTCATGGGTTGACTGTTGCCAATCACCACGTTGCCGGTTTCAAAGGCGGTGGCTTCTTTCAGGTAGGTGACCTGTTCCTCCAACTCACTGACATGTAGAGCCTTACGGATTTGAACTTTCAGCTCCTCCACGTCAAAGGGTTTTGACAGGTAGTCCATGGCCCCCCGTTTCATGGCTTCAATAGCGGTTTCCATGGTGCCGTGGGCGGTGAGCATAAGAACAGAGGTGGTGGTGGTGGTGCTTTCCTTGATTTTTTTCAGCGCCTCCATTCCATCCATCACCGGCATCTTCAGGTCCAGCAGCATCACATCCGGGCGGTGGCGCTCAAAAGCTTCAATGCCTTCCCGACCGTTGGAAGCCTCGTAAATCACATAGCCTTCCTTCTCCAGGGCCCGGCTGATGGCCCAGCGCATGTTCTTTTCATCGTCCACGATGAGTATTTTAGGTTTCATGTGGTGCCTCCTCAATATGGTTCTGCGCCAGGGGCAGGTGAAGCTTAAAGGTGGTGCCTTTGCCCGGTTCACTGGTTACATCGATGGTTCCCCGGTGTTCTTCAATGATCCGGTGGGTGACTGAGAGTCCTAACCCGGTGCCACCCTCTTTGGTGGTGAAGAAGGGGTCGAAAATGTGGGGTAAGCTCTCTTTGTCAATACCCTGACCCTGGTCGGTAATGGTGATGAGGGCCATGCTGTCAGTTCCCTTTTCCAATGAAAGGGCCAGGGTACCGCCCTGCTCCATGGACTGAATGCCGTTGAGCATCAGGTTCATTACCGCCTGTTTAAGCCTGTCGGCATCGGCCTGTAAGGGTGGCACCGACTGCAGCCGGCTATCTATTTCCACCTGATGCTGCTTGGCCAAAGACCGCAGGACGGTGAGCAACTCATGAAGCACCTGTTCTCCATTGGTGGGCTTTAAATGAAGGGGCTCTGGCCGGGCAAAGTCCAACATGCCTTTGATCACTTTATTGGCCCGGTCTGTTTCGCTTTCGATGATGTGCAGACCTTCTGTCAGAGAATCTTCCCCGGCTTCCAGGGCCTCCTGGTGAAGGGTTTGGCTGATGGTTTTTATGATGCCCAGAGGGTTTCTGATTTCATGGGCTATGCCGGAGGCCAGCTGACCCAGCGAGGCCAACCGTTCGTTCTGCCGCAGTTTACGTTCCAGCAAATCCATTTTCATCAATTGTGACAGTTGGCGTTGCAACTGCAATTCGCGGCGATAAGATTCCTCTGCCAGATATCCTGTGATGACACCCACCACCATAAACATGCCCGCTTCCAATAGTTGGTTGATAACCGTTATGTCCAGCCGGCCAAAATACAGAAGCAGGTGAGGGGCATAGAGGAGCATCACCAGCGCAGACGCCATAAAACCACCCCGCAGCTTAAAATGGAAAGCCGCCAGGATGATGGGGATATAATATAGTCGCCGATAGAAGTCGTGTATGGCCCAGGGACTTTTCGTGGTGCCGTAGTGAAGCCCGGTGACTCCTAAAATCAGCACCAGCACCAGGGTCAAATTCCCTTTTCCTTTATTCGTCATGATAAACACTCATTTCTTGAAATAGGTTTCTTATTTAGATTTTTTTATTGATGACAGGTTGGAAGCAACACTGAAGGATAAAAGGTGTTTGTCCATCCGGTCGTATGTGGTAAAAGATACCCTTTTTACTTCTATTGTAGCATATCCTACAGAGCAGCACCGCCAGCAACGGCATTTCGAGCATAAAGTATCGGGAACAGCGAATAAGGAACGCGCTAAGTCATGCTAAAACTTTTTTCTCAGCTTCTTTTGAACAGGCTATTTCTTAAGCCGGAGCGGCACCGCCAGCAACAGACTTAACAGGTTTAGGAGGTTGTTTTTGTCCATCATTGAAGACTGTCGTGCAATTTGGTTAGGCTGCCACAAAATCTGGCACGAATATTGCTGATCTATATACTGGTCATCAAAAGCACTGACAAAAACGGAGAGGAGTTCTTGCATGAAAATATTATTTACCGTTGGTGGTGATGACTGTGATTCTGATGGTGGGTAATTGGCTGAAGCATGCAACAATAACACACCAGCAAACTGTAAAGATTGATTAAAAAGATAGGAGTGAATAGCCTTGAACCATTGTAATCGGAACGGCCACAACGAACAACATGAAAAAAAGGGGCATAAGCACGGATTAATGATGCTCTTGTGCCTGGTGCCAATGATTGCCCTGATAGCTTTGCCCCGTATGGGCATTGATCTTGGATTTTTGGGAAGATTGGTTCCTTTTGCTGTTTTTCTCATCTGCCCGCTGATGCATATCGGCATGATGCTGATGATGCGAGACCACGGGAAAAAAGAAGATCACCTGCACACCGGAAGAGATCAGCATCAACTTCAAGATTAATATCATCCGTCATCTAAAGGCAGTCTTCTATGAAGAAAGTAGTTTTCTGCCTCACTTTTTTTGGTATCTACAGGCTGATGATACAGGCGTAGGAGAAAACATAACGGATACAACGATTAAAGAGAAAACCACTTGATCCACGCCAAGATATCTATGGCAACCCTGATTCATAGTAGCTCAACAGACTCTCTCGATTAGTACCGGTGAAGACGTCTTTCACAATGGTGACATTTTACCAGAATATATTTAACATGACATTATCACAGAATAACCACAATAGCCCGAATACCTCCTTGACAAAGAGCTGTTTTCGGCTTACACTGTGGAAAATAAACCCTTCGCACCTGCATTTGCCACCGGGTAAAAGCAAGAGTGCCAAAAGTACTTCGATAGGTCTCAGAAGAAGTGCTTCTGGCACTCTTTTTTGTTTCTTCTGGATTCCATTTGTGTGCACGAAGTTTGATATCTAACTTGTTACGAAGGTGTTGAGTCTTCATTATCTGATATGACCGTTGAACTGCTGGTAACCCTACTGGTTGTTGTTCAAATAGCCCACTCTATGAAGGAGGTAAACGACAATGAGCTTTTTTAGCTACAAGAAGCCCTACCTGGAAGACGGAAAGAAAGTATTGGAGGTGAATATTCTTCCTGAAAAGCATTGTAATTTCGACTGCATCTTCTGTCCATTAGGCCGATCTGAACAGAAAGGTGAAGCACCGGCACGTGTTGACGGCTATGAAGAAGCACTTTCGGATCTGGAGAACCGCTTAAGCAGCACTGGAGCAGATCTGGTTTTTATCAACTCCAGCGGGGAGGCCCTTCTCCATGAAAAAATAGACCACCTCATCGACTTCATTCAATCAAAAGGTACCTCCGTCAGGCTGCTAACGAATGGATACCTGCTGGGCAAAAGAATCCATCAGCAAACAGCCAACAAGTGCCAGGAGGTGCTGGGTGAGATGAAAGTTGTTACCAATGAAACCTTTCACAAAGTGCAACGGCCACCACAGGACTACTCTCTTGATACCTACATTGCCAACATGGCTGCTTTTAACAGGCAATTTTCGGGAACTTTTATGCTGGAAATCACTCTGCTGAAAGGTTATAACGATGATGACGCTTCGGTGGATAAGCTGAAAGAAGTGATTCAGGTAATCAGACCCCATAAGCTTCTCATTCAGCGGATGGATGAACCGCCATTCGTTAAAAAACTGGGCATCAGCGACCAGCGATACCAGGAAATATGCCTGATCCTGGAGGAGGCGATGGCCTGTAAGGAATCATTGCCCAAAGATGTAGATCAAACGAAAAGTGGCACTGCCATTTAGCCTATATAAAAATCAAAAGGGAAATCAAAAGGGAAATCGAAATGACTGACTGGCTGATGAGAGTAATGCCGGTCAGTCTTTCTTTTGTTACTCCTGCAGTAAAAGGCTTGTCCGTTTTGCCCTTGACGAAATGCAATATATATATTACAATCAAGATGGAACATATATATTGCACTCATGGTGCAGAATTGAGATGGTGCAGAATCGAGGTGTTTTGGATGATTAAGAATAGTGTTCGACAAAGCCGCATTGAAAAGCAGCTCACTCAGGAGGAACTGGCTGAACGCACCGGTGTCACCAGGCAAACCATCGGGTTAATTGAAAAAGAAAAGTACAATCCCACCATTGCCTTGGGACTAAAGTTATGCAAAGTGCTCAACAAATCACTTGATCAGTTATTCTGGATAGAAGAGAACCAATAAGGAGGGTCACATGATGAATGATGAGAGAGTTATGGCCGATGTGAAAGTGGCAAAAAGCGTGAGTTATATCATTTTTTGGTTTGGCATCTTTGGGGTACTGCTGTATCGATGGTTTGTTCTCCATCAAACCCTGATGGATACCCTCGACTTCTTTTTAGTCTGGTTAATGGCATCGCTGGTGCAGTTTTTTATCCTGGCAGCCAAAGGAATTCCCCTCACCTACCCCCTGGCTCTGAAAGGAAAAGGACAGCAGTCTTATGTCTTTTTTGTGCCGTTACTCACAGGTGTTTTAACCTCTTTACTGGTGTTTATCAGGGTAGGAATGGACACGCGGCGCATGTTGGGCGGTTTCGCAGGGAGCTTTCTTGCCACTCTATTGTTGTTTATTGTCTACCGTCTGATTGTTCAAGTGTGGGAAAAGAAATATATGGAAGAAAACGACTAAGAAGAATACTGGCAGTCAGCATGCAAAAGGTTCATCCTTGACTCAAATAACCGGGCTTATCTGTCCTTTTCCTGACTAGACTGCTCCAGTAGTGGTGTCATCTGTTCTGCTGAAAGGGGACGGCTGAAAAGGTAGCCCTGACCCATTTGACAGACTCCCTTCTGCAAAAGATCCCGCTGTTCTTTGGTTTCAATGCCTTCAGCGATCATCTTCAGGTTCAGGGAATGGCCCATGGCAATAATGGTGGATGCAATGGCCTGGGCTTGCTGGCTTTCTGTCATGGAACTGATGAAGGATCGGTCAATTTTAAGGGTATCCACTGGCAGCCGCACCATATAGCTGAGGGAGGAATACCCGGTACCAAAATCATCCATGGAAATCCTGACCCCCATCTGACGAAGCACATTAAGCCGACGAATGCTTCCTTCAACTTCCTGAATCACCGTACGCTCTGTCATCTCCAGCTCCAACCGGCGGGGATCCATCCCTGTTTGCCGCAGGGTTTTTTCCACCATTGCCACAAAATTGGGAGACTCAAACTGACTGGCAGCAATGTTCACCGCCATAAACCACTGCACTGAATGCTTCCGCTGCCATGCCACCTGCTGGCGGCATGCTTCCTTCAACACCCACTGGCCGATGCCATGAATGAGTCCGGATCGTTCTGCCAAGGGAATGAACACATCGGGAGGTATGTTTCCCCTTTCAGGATGCTGCCACCTTAGCAGCGCCTCGACGCCCTGCACTTTCTGTGAGCGAAGATCGACAATGGGTTGGTACACCAGCTTCAACTGGTTTTGAGACAGTGCCTGGGAGAGTAAGTGTTCCAGTTCAGTGGCTTCCAGCACTTCTCGGCCCACTTCCGCCGAAAAGGCTTTAACCTGCCCCCGCCCCTGGGTTTTGGCAAGGGTTTTGGCAAGCCCGGCTTTCTGAAGCAGTTCTTCCACCGTGTTCCCGTGTTCCGGGGAGCGAGCCATCCCTGCACTAAAGGTAAGATTCAGCACCCCTGCCTGCGTGTCATAGGGCTCCATCAAATACCGCAGCCACTTTTCCACCCGTTTCAGCTCTTCATTCCACTCATCGCTGTTTGTTCTCAGTACCAACACTTCATCACTGTGTCCCCTAAAAACCTTGCTGTCTTGATCTGCCATTTGCTGCAGACGCTGGGCCGCCATATGCAGCAGGTGATTTCCCTGGTCATAGCCATAGGTTTCGTTGATACGGCTGAATCCATCGGCTGCAATCAGGGTAAGAGTGATGGGCTTCACTAAGAGGCCCCCCTTTTGTTGCCCGGTGATATGTTGATGAAAAACTTCTGCAAGTACCCTGGCATTGGGCAACTGGGTCACCGGGTCATAATAGGTCAGTTCATTGATGTGGTTCATCATGGTGTTAAAGCTGCGGCTGGCCCGGCCAATTTCATCCCGACTTTTGATGGTGGCTCTCACGCCCAAATCACCCTTGGCCGCTTTGGTGAACAGTTTCTCCATCTGTATCACCGGCGCGGTGAAATAGTTTCCAATGAACAGGGCCATGACACTCCCCAAAAACAGCATCCCCATCACTGCCAGAGTCATTTTTCTCCGCAGAGACACCACACTGGCCATCATTTCCGACTCCAACGCTGCCACCGAAAGTACCCAGGAAGTGTTACCGATGGGTGTAAAGCTGGCATATACCATCCGTTCATTGAAAAAATAAGCGCCGTCGGACACCCCTTTTTCAATGACATCCTGAAACAGTTGGGCCAGCGGGAGAATCGTTTCATTTTCTTTTGCATCTTCAATGGGATTGTATTGGGAAAGAACAAGCTCTCTGCGCTGGTGGGCAATGCAGGTGCCGTGACTGTCCAAAATATAAGCGTACCCATTTTCCCCGTGTCCCATGTCTTCAATGAGCCGGGTCAGCATATCCCACTCTCCGACAGCCACCAACACCCCCGTCACTTCTCCTTCATAGGTCAGGGGAACCGAATAAACCATCACCATCTCCCCCTGATCCTGAGGATCAAAGCTGGGATTGGGTGGCACTGCCCAGGGATGGCCCTTCATTGATTGTTGAAAGAAAATCTGCTCACCAATGTCCAAGCTGTACACATGCTCTTTCCCGTCTGTGAAATGGACGACCCCCTGGGGATTGGCAAACCCAATTCGCAGAAAAGGACTCCTGCCTTTTTCTTCATGGAGAAGCTGGGTTTTGACTGATAGATCCACTTCCGGCCGGTGGAGCCGGGCAATTTTGCCTAATCCCAGAAGGTAGGCATACTGAGTTTCCAGCCGCGCGCTCACCAGCTCTGCCCCTTCGGCCGACAAGTCGCGAATAGACTGGGTCACATTGTTAAAAGCTGTATCTGTTGCGGCATCAAGGGCTATCCATGACAGAAGCATGCTGATCAGGGTCATGGCCACCAGCACCACCACAATCATTTTTGTTCTAATGGAGTGCATTGCCCCACCGCCTTCCCTGTTTTCTTCATGCTTTTCAGCTGCTGTTGCTTATTCTTCTTTTTCTACTGCTGTTGCTCTTACTGCTGCTTGTGGGTGTTTCTGTTTCTTCTTCTTCTTCTTCTTCTTTTGTTACTGCTGTCAAAACTTTGTCAGAAGCTGAATTCTGTAGAGTATCATACCCTTTGACTCCGGGTGCTACGCTGCCTCTGTGAAAATCACCTGCTGTTCTTTTCTTTTGATGATGACCCTGTTTTCAATGTCTTTCATTGAAAAATGTGAAACCGGGGAATCATCAATACTCATATGTGGACCATCGGAAAAGCAAGTGACATCCCTATCTGAAACACTCCTTTTTTGCCATCATTTATGATATAGTATTGTATGGAAAAATGCGTCTTCGTCTGCCTTAGCATCTGTGTATGCTTTTGTTCGTATTCATTGATTCATTGATTGATTCATTGATTGATTCATTGATTGATGGGTCGGGTCCATGTCAGTATAGATCCATGCCCGCATGTATCCCTGTCAGTGTGTGTAAAGGAGGGACTCCCCATTAAAGCCGCCATCGTCGACGACCTGGCCGCTGAGCGCCAGCAGCTCTGCAGCCTGTTGAAACAATATGAAGCAATGCCATTGGAAGAAGCATCCCTGAATGTCACTGCCCGCGCCGCGTCTGCCAAGCAACCGCCCTTCATCCAAGTCAGTGAGTTTAACAGCGGCAGCGCACTGTTGCGGGAGTACACCCCTGGCATCTTTGATGTGGTTTTTATGGATATTTTTATGAATGATGAAAATGGGGTGGACTGTGCCTTGCAGCTGCGTCAGATGGATCCCCATGTAAACCTGGTTTTTCTCACCACCAGCGCTGAATTCGGCGTGAAAAGCTATGATGTGCGGGCGGCGGATTACATCGTCAAACCTGCCACAATGGAAAAACTCTCCCGGGCACTGGGGTACTGCCAGTTAGCACCAACGGCCAATGAACCCACCATCACGGTAACGGTCATGAACCAGCCCCTTGACATCGCCCTTCACCTCATTCTGTATGCCGATTACTCAAACCGCTCTGCCTGCATCCATTTAATGGATGACCTTGTGTTTGTAGCCGGCAAGTTTACGGCTCTTGCTGACCAGCTGACGGCTTATCCCCAGTTTATGAGCTGCTTTAAGGGCATTGTGGTGAACCTGAAAGCAGTGAAAGAGCTATGCACGGATTACCTGGTGCTGAAAAACGGCGAACGCCTGCCTGTCAGCCGACGCCTGTACCGCCAGGTTCAACATCAACGGTTAAGTCTTTCCGCTGGTGCACTTCGGGAGGTGAGCTTATGAAACTTTTTCCCTTCTTGGCAGCCCTTCTGTTGGTGGTGGGCAGCTTGCTAAGTCCCGCTGTCTGGGCTCATGGCGCTCCTCCGGCAACCCTTTCTGAACCAACCATTTCCTCCCATGATGTGCTTGATGCCCTTGAAGAAAATACTGAAATTGAGGAAGTTGAGGAAGTTGAGGAAGTCAGTGAGACTCCGCAAAATTCAGGTGATGCTGAAAACCCTGAAGCTACTCTTGATCCCGAGAATCCAGAGAATCATCTTGAACCCGGAAGTCCAGAAGAGAATCTTGATGCTGATGATGCTGAAGCTGATCTTGATCCTGACGATCCTGAAGCTAATCTTGATTCTGATGACGCTGAAGCTGGTCTTGATCCTGATGATGCTGAGAATAGCCCTGATCCCGAAAATCCAGAAGAGCATCTTGATCCTGATGATCAACTGCCTGAAGAAGCCAATCCGGCTGGCGAGATGATCGACCCACCCGCTCTGGATGCCACCCTGATGGCTAATCCTATTATACTCACTTATTTTGATGAGCCTTATCCCCCCGATGCCGTGGCCTTTGCCCTGGGCACTTCTCAGCAGACCCTCACCGACTGGTTTGCGTGGATCGCTGACGGCTTTTTCGGCTATGACGAAGCGGGCAACGACTATTACCTGCCCTCAGGCACCTGGTCTGTAAGTGCCATCAACACCAGCGTCGCCGGTGTGTACACTGCCTGGGCAGAGCCTGACCTTGAATCCACCTATGTGCTGGCTGAAGGCGTCGCCCTCCCCCGGCAGCTGTCTTATGTTTCCATTCAGGCCACCGGAGCGCCGGACCTGAATTGCTTTGTGGCAGCCCGTGGGTTTCTGCGGTTTCCCTGGGTGCTTTCACCGGAACAGCAGCAACCGCATCAACTGGATCAGTTTGTTCCCTGGCTGCGCCAGGATCAGGAAGAATGGACCAGCCTCACCGAGGGCTTCTGGGTAACGGAGGACTATTTTCAGCTATCCCAGCATCTTTTAGACCAGGGAAGCACCTACGCCCTTCAGGTGGATTACCCCGGGGGGCAAACAGGCATTCTTTCCTTTGTTTATGACGAAACACTGATGATCATTGACTATTCCGGAGGGGACCGGGACGGGGGCGACGTGGGGGGAAGCGGCCCTGGAACAGGCTCGCAGCCTGGCCCCACACCACCGCCTGTCTCCGGCGATGGTTCCAGCACTGATGGTGGCGAGAATGCCGGCCATGGTGATGACAATACCCCACCTGACGATTCTGCGGCAGCACCGACGACACCTGACGCCGATTCGTCTACCCCGTCACCGGTGCCGCCTGCCCCTCCATCAGAGGATCCGGGAACTGCCACTGAAAAAAAACCTGCAACCCCACCGTTAACCAATGGAAATGCCGCCGCCCAGACCACATCAATGCCGTCGACGGCAGGGTTTTTGGTATTCTCCCGCTCCATGCTTTCTTTCGATATCCTGGAACTGCTGTACAAAGGCAACACAGCTTCATCGGCAGCAGTGCATGCAGCTGCTCCCACAGAACCAGCTGCCGCTGCTGAAAGTGGCTTTTATGAGAACTCCGGGACTTCCTCTGGCCACCGTGCTGAAACACTGGCTACCCTTTCAAGTGATTTGCAGGGGAGCGCTTCCCGTCAGGCTTCTGGCGAAACCTCTGAACAGCTCTCAGCAGTGCTATCACCCTCAGCACCCCCACCGTTAACACCACGTGATGACCAGCCTTCAACCGCTCTTGCAAACCGTCTCCCGGAACCTGTTCCTTCACCGGCCTCTGCCCCTGTCATGGAGTCTTATTCTCCCACCCAAACAGTGATTTCAGGACTGCGCCTTCGAGACCTTTTGGAAGACGGAGAAGCGGTGGTTTTTGGCACCAGGGTGCTGACGGTGAGCATTCCCAGTGAGGTGCTGCAGGTATTTGACCTGGCTTTCACCGACACCCTTTCGGTCACCCTGACCCAGCCGGCGCCACATCAGATCTTCATTGGCATTGAAGCTGGCGGTGCTGCTGTCACAGCCATTCCAGGAACCGTGGTGCGCCTGGGGTATACCCCCCCGTCTCCCCACACCCTTCCCGTCATTCAGCATGAAGCCGGGTTCCCTGTCTCCCAGGTGGCCCATGACGGCGAGTTTCTCAGCTTTCCCATCGACACCGCCGGCACCTATCTGCTGAGTCCGCCTCACCTTTCAACAGATACCGGTACCACCCCGGCAAAAAACCTGCCGCCCCTGGTGCCCCTTTCGGGAGGATTGCTGCTGTCTGGAAGCGGCCTGGGCCTGACCTATTTCATGAGGCGCCGCCATGGTTAAACGCCCCTTTCCCCTGGAAAAACCCTTGTTATGGCTGCTGACACTCCTGCTTTCATCCGCCTTGTTTGTGACGTTGTACCGGGTGGACAATAAATACACCACCACCGCACCCCAGGCCATTAATGGGGTGCTGTATGTTTCAGAAAATGACTGGACAGACACCCCCATTCGCTATCTTCGGGACGGCTGGCGTTATTACCCGGACCGCTTGCTGACACCGGAAACCTTGCCGCTTCAGGGAGACAGCTATTATCACCTTTCCATTGGCGAAAAAACCACTTTTGCCCTGGGAAACCCCCACCGGTCACCCCGGGGCAGTGGCAGTTATGCCATGACCCTCCACCTGCCGGAGACGGTGCAGACCTATGCCCTTGAGCTGCCCGAAGTCTATGCCGCCTACCGGTTTTATGTCAATGACCGGCTGCGGCTGACAATGGGGCAGCCTGACCCGGAAGCCTATGAGGATCAAACCCAGTGCCGCATCATCACCTTCGAGGCCTCCGGCAAAGTGACCCTGCTGCTGGCAGCCACCAACCATTCCTGGATCTACAGCGGGCTGGTGTATCCCCCTGCCTTTGGAGACCCGCTGCATGTCACCACCCTGCGGGGGCTTCGATTCGGCCTTTCCCTCATTCTCATGACAGTGATGGGACTCTTGGCTGCTTTCAGCCTGTATCTGGCTGTGCGCATTCGCCGCCGCAACCATGTGTGGCTGTTTTTCATGCTCTGCCTGGCAACGGCGATGCTCACCTCTTACCCGGTGGTACACGGCATCTTGCCGCTGCCGGTGCAGCCCTGGTATACCCTTGAACTGGTCAGCGGTTATCTGGTCACCCTGTTGGTGATCCTGCTTCACAACCGCATTTGCCAAACCGGCTCCCGGGCCCGGCTGGTGAGCAGCTGGGCGGCGGGCCTTGTTTGTGTGCTGGCCCTTGTTTACGGTTTGGGAGCCGCTTACCTGTCATTACCGCTGATGCAGGGCTTTTCAGGACTGGTGCAGGCCTTCAAGTGGCTCACCGCCGGGTATCTGCTGTTCACCGCCGCCCTGGCCGTTGGCCGGCAAACCAAAAGCGCTTCGGTGCTGTTCTATGCAGACAGCTTCTACGCCAGCGCCCTGATTTGGGATCGCCTGCTGCCTCATTACGAGCCCATTGTGGGTGGGTGGTTTCAGGAATGGGGCAGCTTGAGTCTGGTGTTGGCCATTGGCGTGGTCATGGGGTATGAAGTGATGATGGGATACCGCCACAGCCTGGTTTATGCCGAAGAACAGCGGCAAATGAAGCGCCAGCTGGCCATGCAGGTGGCCCACTTGCAGCAGGTGAACCAAAAGGTGGAAGAAAGCGCCCGGCTGCGCCATGACTTCCGCCACCATCTGCGCACCCTTATGACCCTGGCCCGGGAGGGACACAGCCATGCCCTTGAAAGCTATCTTCAGGGAATCACCGAAGTCAGCGAAGGCATTCACATTGACCGCCTCACCGAAAACATTGAACTGGACGCACTGGTACAGTATTATCGTCACCTTGCCCAGTCAGCGGGAATTCAGTTCCAATCTCGACTTTCCCTGCCGGCAGTGCTGACCTTTCCCATTGTTGACCTGTGCGGCCTGCTGGGAAACCTGCTGGAAAATGCCGTGGAAGCCTGCCAACGCCAACAGACCGGCGACAAAATCATTTTCATTGCCGGTCGCATTCGGGATCAGCAGCTGGAATTGGTGGTGGATAACACTTTTGAAGGGGAAATCAGAACCTTCGGCGGAAAATACCTGTCTTCCAAACGGAATGAGGTTGGATTGGGAATTGCTTCCGTTCTTGAAACCGTGGAACGGTATGCCGGCGTCATCAATCTGTATACCGATGAAAAGGGCTTTCACGCAGAACTGTCGCTTCCCCTGAACGTTGAATCTCCTCAATAAGCTGATGGCATCAGCATTCATCTGTGTCCCACGAACAACACCACTGACGGCTGATTTTCAGTGAACACAAAAAAGCCTGCCCCTGGAATCAAGGGCAGGCTCAGACTGTAGACAAAGTAAGATGAAGACAAGGGATTTGGTAAAGGACAGCCTTGAAAATCTTGTCAGTGTTTTTTCGAAAAGATGAGAAAACCGCCAGCGCCTGCTGTTTGAGCGCAGCGAGTTCTGGCGCTGTTTTCGAGACTTTCGACTAAAAACACACAAGATTGGAGTCAGCTGCCCTGGCTAAATCCCTTTGTCTTCAACCTCAGCCTGCCCTTGAACTCAAGGGCAGGCTTTTGATTGTTTTCGGGAGATCTCTCAGGCTTTTGAGCTCCCCCTATTTCAGCTTGTCTTTCTCACACCATTTTCATCAACTTCATACCCGTCGATGATGGTGCTTCTGGCGAGGGTGCCGTCGGGGTGGAAGTAATACCATTTGCCTTCCACTTCAAGCCATTTGCCGGTTATCAGGAGACCTTCTCCGGTGAAGTAATAGGTGGTGTGGTTGCCGCTGGTTTCCATGTCTTTCCAGCCCACCACCAGGGTCTTGCCTGCGTAGTATCTTCGGTTGCTGCCGTCTTGCACCCAGCCGGTTTTCAGGGTGCCGTCGGTGTTGAAGAAGTACTTGACGCCCTGGATGGTCTGGGAGCCGGTGAGGGCTTTGCCGTCTTGGTAGTACTGGTACTGGCCGGTATCGTTTAGGGTCCATTCCTGGGCGGTGGCTGGGCTGATGGTCAGTTTGATGTAGCGGGTGAGGATGGCGCTGGCTTCTCCCCGGGTGACTTTTTCTTTTGGTTTGTACTGTTTGCCGCTGCTGCTCATGAGGATGCCTGCCTGCTGCATGGCTTTCAGGGTTTCCTGGTTGGTTTTTGTCATGCTGGCTGTGTCTGTGTAGGGGATGGCTTCCCGGGTGACGGGGAGTGGGTAGCCGGTTGCCTTGGCGTAATTGGCAAGGATGACGGCCATTTCTTCCCGGGTCACTGCTTTCTCTGGGGCAAACTGACGGCTGCTGGTTCCCGGTATAATGCCTTTGCTGTGGGCCCACTCAATGTAGGGGGCTTCGGCACTGGTGGCTTTCACATCGGTGAAGCGGTTGGTTGTATAGGTGTTGATGTCAATGCCTGCCAGTCGGCCCAGGGCTGTTGCCAGGGTTCCCCGGGTGAGGGGGGCATTGGGGGCAAAGGTGGTTTCGGTGGTGCCGGTGATGAGACCTCTGCCCACCAGGTAATCCACGCTTTCTTTTGCCCAGTGGGTGCTGCTGTCGGTGAAGACTGCTGTGGGTGCGGTGTACCCGATGCCGTACTGGGAGAAGTGGGGGGTGGTGAAGATCACCGCGCCGCTGTTGGTGTCGTAGACGGAATGGGCCAGTCGGGTGGTGTTGCCTTCTTTGTCCACATGCACTGCGTACAGGCCGCCCACTGCTTCGCCGTTTGCTGGTGTGTAGGGAATTGATACCGTTGCGATGCCCTTGCTTAACGAAGCAAGACTGACGGTTTTTCCATTTTTCACCGTGCTCAGTGTTATGTCGTAGGTATTGCGAAGGTTGTTGACTTCGACTGGCTTCAGCGTCATGGTGATATCGCCGTCACCCTGGGTGCGCTGCTGTTTCAGAGAATCCTGGTCAAAGGAGACATTGACCGGCAGCCCCACCATCTGAAATAGCTTCACATTGGTGGTGACCAATCGGTTCAGTGCCGCACGCTCTGTGATGATGGTCCAGCTGGTGGCATCAGGAGCAACAAGCACTACCTCCACACCAATGCCATTGGCTGTTCTGTTCTGCGCTTTTGCAGCTTTCTCAGCTTTTTCAATGGCTGTTTTCACCATGCTGTCGGTAATGATGATCACTGCATGGCTGCCGGAAATCTTGCCATTGGCATTGACACTGCCCATCACCGGCTGGTCAGGCTTCTTTTCAGTGGTGACCACAGCTGAAGACCTGGCACGGGAGGAGCCGCCAGAGGAACTGCCACCGCCGTTGTCATTACCGCCACCATTATGATCGCCGTCTCCGCCGTCGTTATTACCACCGCCATTATTATCATTGCCGCCATTATTATTGTCGCCTCCGCCGTTGTCGTTGCCGCCGCCATTATCGTCTCCACCGGGGTTAGTCGCTTTGACGAAGTGGAGTGTTCCGGCTTTGGCACCTGACAAGGTCACCGGCGAGCTGTTTTCTTGTGTCACGGAAAGACTGTTTCCCGTAGCCACCAGGCTCCAGTAGGTTGCCTGGGTGCCTGTCACAAAAGCAATCTCGGTTCCTGAAGGAAGCCCTGGCAGTGAAAGAACGTCCTGCTGCTCTTTGGCGTGGGCTGTGCGGTCAACAATGCAGAAAGGTGCCACTGCGGCGTTGGTTATCAGCCTGCTGTCGTCATCCACTGTCAGCTTGCCATCCTCAATGTATACCCCGTAGTCGCAGTTGGTGGTTAGTGTGGCCCCGCCGGTGACATTCACGCCGCCTTCCAGCGCCTGCACGCCAATGGAATCGCCGTTTGCAATGAGGGTGGCACCGTTGGACACATTCACGGTGTCGCACATCACGGCGTAGCCGTGGGCAGAGGAAACCGTCAGGTTGGTGCCCTGGCCAGTGACGTTCAGTGTGCCATCTTGCCCACCTGAACCACCCAAAAACAGGGCGCCTCCCATGGTCACTTGCGCGCCTTCCTGAAGGGTGACAGTATCACCGTTAAAGGCGCCGCCGATGCCCCCAGCGCTGAACAATGCGCCTGCCCCGCTGAAGGTCAGATTCAGCGGCCTGCTGTAATCGCTCTCCATCCTGCCCTGAATCACTGTGGACCCTGTGGTATGAACCATTGTTTCGGCGGGCAGTGTCACATTCCCGTCAATATAGGCATTGCCCAGGGTGAGCGTGTTGCTGGCGTTATCCCAGGCATAACCGTCATTTACCACCGTTTTGCCGCTGTGGTCGCCCGTGGTCAGGTCAAGGCCATCCGGGCCACCAACTTCTTTCAGTTCTGAACCATCGTTTTTGTAAGTCTTATAGCCTATGAAGGAGCCATCGACTTCATCCACCACATCCACCCGTAGAATGCCACTGCCGGAAATGGACAGAGCTGCCATTTGCGCCGGGGTGGTATCCTGGGGAAGGTGCATGATACCATTGTTGACAATGGTTCCCTGGTTGATAATGGCAGTTGCCCGATCAATCATGAACCGGCTTCTTTCTTGAAGGGTGATGGTACTGCCGCTGCCAACGGTGAGGTTGCCAGAGATGATGGCATCGCCTTCAATAGCCAGGGTGCTGCCACCACTGATGGTGAGGTGCTTGGGATCACCCCCTCCGCCCATGAAACCTCCCATGACAAGGGCCCCCCCGAAGGCTCCCCCCTGAAGGGTTACCCGGGCGCCGTTTTCTATCAGGACATCTCCCTGAGCAATGATTCCGTAAACAGCACCTCGCATCTCAACGTTACCGCCGGAAATGGTCAGGTTTTCTACCCCGGCAATGCATTGCCATGCTGACACCAGCAGTGAGTCGCCGGTACCACCCTGAAGGCTGATTGACCGAGACGGGCCACCGCCTGTCGCCACCAACATTCCGACACCGCCTGGTGTGTTGGTGTTTGTCAAATGATTGGTGCCCCGCAGCCGGATCACCATTTCTTCACCTACTTGCAGGGGAATATCGCTGCCCATGATGCCGGCATTGTTCAACACCAGCGTGGCAGGCGAACTTCCCTGGGCCGGCTCAAACAGGGCATAGCCATCTCCCGCTTTGTAATAGGTGGAAACGGTGGGGGCTGTGACCAGGTTCAGACCTGCAGATGCGTCAGGACCAGCTGCTGCCACCTGCAGCACTTTGTCTGCCATGGTCATTGTTCCGGCAGCGCTCACTGCACCGATGACCAGTCCTGCATCACCGATGCTCACATTGCCGGTGGATGAAATGGCACCTGCTGCGTCACTGGCCGCCGCGATGATCACCTGGTCCGCCTTGAGGGTCAGATGACCGCCCAGAAACACATGCCGTCCGCCCCCGCCGCCTGAAAGAGTGATTTCTGCGGCATTGCCCCCTGACGGATTGGTGATGGAGGCAGCCCCTGCCATCAGGGCATATCCGCTTCCCGGAGCAGCAATATGAATCTTCTGCCCTCTGATATCCGCTGAACTGCAGCCTGAAATGCCGCTGTTCCCTTGCAGGTCCACCACCCCTTTGGCACTGATGTTGAGGGTATAGTCGCTTCCGGAAATAATGAATTTATGTGGTTCAGTTGTTTTCAGTCGAATGTCACCCCTGGGTGCCGCCAGCTCCACTTTGATTTTTGCATTTTCAATGAGTATATTGCTGCTGTCAATGGTGATATCTCCGGTTTCTGAAACAAGGGAAATGTCACTGCCGCCGCTTCCACCCATCCCTCCCCGGATGCTTTGCGCCAAAACAATTTCATTTTTTGCGGAAATGGAAATGGTGTGGTTGCCTAACTGGCTAATGGCATAGCCTTGGCCGCTTAGGGAAACTCCACCCTCCGGCGCTGAAAGGGTGATCTTCTCCTGGGAATTGATGCCCGCATTCCCTGTGCCCTGAAGGGTGATGTTCCCGTTGTTCGCCCTTAGAAACACCTCTCCGCTCCCGGTTTGAAGCGAGTGTCCGTTCATGGTCATGCTGTTGGCTTTCACCGAGATATTGCCGCTGGTTTGAATCATCTGCCAGGTGGATTCCAGGGTAAGATCGCCGTCAATGTCAATGGAAACGTCTCCTGTTCCATTGATGCGTATCCCATAGTTGCCTCTGATGTCCAGATGGCCGGCACCGGTGATGCTGATAGATTTTCCCCCGGTGCCGTTGTAGATGGCATAGCCGCTGGTACTGCCGCTGGCGGTTCCAATCTGGTTGCTTGTGCCCTGTAGCACGATGTTTAAATCGTAATCGTTGACTTCAATGGCATGACTGGAAAAAACAGGATTAGAAAGAGTGGCCCCTTTTAATGTTACCGTTGCAGTGGTGCCGCTTTTGGTCACATGAATCTGCCAGTTGCCTGGACCGGCTCCTTCGGTACTTACCACACCGCTGGCGTCTGTGACAGCATACCAGTCGTCGCTGTCAACGGCTATGCCGCTGATGGCAACGGGTGCCGGGTCAGATAACGCGTGCATCATGGCACTGCCAATCAGCACCCTGATTTCCGGCAGGTTCACACCTTCTGCAAGGGTGTAGCCTGCCGGCAAAACAGGCACATAGGTATAGCCGGCACCGTTTTCACTGGCATCAAACCATGGGGAGCTGCTTTTTTCAGCATCAATCACCCAATGCACCTCTTCCAGTGTGATCGAACGGCTGGAAGACTCGGTGGTGAACCCTGATAAAGGCACCTTGTCACTGTCCACGATCACCGTTCCCTGGATTTCCCCAGTGGTGTTCCCTGCCGGGTCGTTTTCATCACCTTGAGAGGTTTCACCTTCTTGAGCGGTTTCATCTTCTTGATCTGAAGCAGGTCCCGCCTCGCCGTGGGATTCATCGGCTGTTGGTGTTGTCGGGGCGCTCCCGTCAGGTGGTGTTTCTTCGGGGAGGGTTTCGCCAGGTTGTCCGCCGTTTTCCATGCTTTCCCCGTTATCTGGTGTGTCTGGTGTTTCGGATGTGTCAGGTAGTTCGGATGCGTCTGGTGTTTCAGGTAGTTCGGGTAATTCGGGAACATTCGGCAGTGCCATTGGTTGCCCGCTGATTGTCACGCCCAGCGTGTTTGGCAGATGAATATCCGATTCCCGGGCCCCCACTGCCAGCTGTTGGCTGGTAATTTCACCGGTGAGCTGTGCAAAAGCGGTGATTGTTTCCACTTGCTGTTCATGGGCAGAAAAGCCGTAGCCCGTGGCCGGGGTGGCCATGAGAACAGCCAATGTTAATGCCATCATTTGCTTTGATTTTTGTTGGAAAGAGGTGCTTTTCAGGCACCTGCTCATACTTTTGATTATCATCGTTTCCTCCAATGCTCAATGCCCTTTTGTTCATGGGCATTGTCCTGTTATTTTGTTTGAAGCACAAGGTGTTGTTCACGACAGCATTCCAGTGCTCTGATCAGTATCTCCCTGATTCCCTGCAGCACACTGGTCAGCGTTTCTTTGATTCCCTGCAGCACCCTGGTCAGCGTTTCTTTGATTCCCTGCAGTCCTCGGGTTTTTGCCGGGTTTCGCTTTTCTCCTCCTTCCTATGCTGAAAATGTCAGACAGGCCATCTGCCACTGATTCCTGCCACTGAACCGCTCCTATCGGCCTGGGAAAACTGTTTCAATCGAACTCCTCGCCAAGAAGACCCTCAGTATTCACAGCTTCTTTCAACTTCTTACTTCACAGCTTCTTTTTACTTCTTTAGCCTTTCTTTATCCTATGTCATAAAAAAAACAACCAAGCTTCTTTTATAGAAGTTTGGCGGCTGGTGGCTGATTGTCGATGACGAGTGGTCGGTGGCGACTGGCTGTCGTTGTTTTCACTAAAGTAGCATGCTGTCAAATGTTTTTCAACAGGCCGTGATCAAGCGGTCAAAAATCTGCACAAGCGGTTATTCTTTGAAGGTTGATGGGACACGCCAGGCGCTTTATCATGCTCTCCTGGCAGAGTCTATTAGTGGTTCATTCCAAAGCAACATGATACAATGAAAGAAAACCGATTTAAAGCAAAAGGAGCTGAAATAATGAACCGTCGAATCATCGCCATCATTCTCATTGTCATACTCTTTGCAGGCCTTGCAGCTGCCCCTGTATCAGCTGCACCCCCCATTCGTGTAACGGTAGATGACGTTCTGCTTCAAATGGACGTGCCGCCTGCCCTCATCGAGGGGAGAACCCTGGTTCCTCTCAGGGCTATTTTCGAATCACTGGGAGCCGAAGTGGAATGGAATGACCAAACGCGCACCGTCACCGGACGTAAAGGAACCACCACCGTTGTTCTTCCCATAGGAAGCCGCTACCCGACAGTTAATGGAGCCCCTGTGGAAATCGATGTTCCCGGAACACTGGTCAATGGCCGCACCATGGTACCTGCCCGGTTTGTCAGTGAAAGTTTCGGTGGTCAAGTGGTTTGGGATGGTGCCAACCATCAGATTCATATATCCACTTCACCAAGCACCTCTCAAAGCGAAGCATCCAGCACTTCACCTCACCTCACTTCAGAAGAAGCGCCTTCACCCTCTGCCACTGAAATGATGCCTGAAAAAGCAGTGAATGCCCAACGCAGCGTGGTCGATGTTGCTTCAACCACCGGATATGGTTCTTATGTCTTGATGAGTGACGGAACCGTTTGGGGTTGGGGTGGATCATTTGTTGGTGATGGAATCACCGAAGTTAAGAAACAACGAAGTGAAATGATGTACTATGCTTTTTCGCCAAGTCGATTCATTCCTGTTAAAATCGAAGGGCTGACCAATGTTCAGCGCCTTAATGCAAGCAGATCTGTGGTGGCTTTTCAACAAAATGGCAGCGTTTATGGATGGGGCGTTTACAGCGACGTTGATCCTGCCAATGCATCTTTGAATGAAATTTCCGACTTAACCAACTGGCATCCCGCCGCCAATTATCTGGTGACACCCCAAAAGATAAATGGCCTTCAGGACTATGTTGACGTTTCGGCTGGACTTGGACACACCCTGGGCCTCAAACGTGATGGTACCGTCTGGGCGTGGGGCAACAACAAACATGGTCAATTGGGGAACGGTACTTTTGAGGACAGCAGTACAGCGCTTCCTGTAAGTGGCTTGGATAATGTCATTGCCATCTCAGCCGGCAGCCATCACAGTGTTGCTCTCAAGAGCGACGGCACAGTGTGGTCGTGGGGTATGAACGGATCAGGAACCATGGGAAATGGCACGACAACAGGGCCGCCAACATATGGACACCCCCTGCCTGTTCAAGCAACCAATCTTAATAATGTGGTCAAAATCCAGGCAGGAAGTTCCATCACCATGGCCATCAAGTCCGACGGCACCTTATGGAGCTGGGGTTTTAATGATAATGGCATGCTTGGAGACGGCACCGATACTTCGAGACAGACACCCGTTCAAATAAGCACCCTTTCCAATGTGGTTGACGTCAGTACGGGATTCCGCACAGCTGTTGCATTGAAAAACGATGGAACTGTCTGGGCATGGGGCAACAATTTTCGCGGAAGGCTTGGCAACGGTACCACTGAATCCAGTTTTTCGCCCGTACAGGTGAAGAACCTGCACAACATTGTCAAGATATCCACTTCAACAAAGCATTCTATTGCACTTGGTGCAGATGGCCGGGTATGGACATGGGGAAGCAACACTTTTGGAAGTCTTGGCGTCGGAATAAACCAGTCAGCCGCCTCAGTGCCTGTCGAAGTGACATTTCCTCCATTGAGGGATGCAACTGAAAGCATTGCATGGCAAAATGGATACCACTATGCAGAGCCGTTACCCCAAGATCTGGAAGTCTATTTCGACCTTGACAGCCGATTGGAACTGGCCATGTACATTCCGTTATCCTTAGAACAGCATGGACTGGATTTCGGAAGAGCTATTTTAGCATCTAAGCTGGGCGAGCTGAATATTGTGGCAGAGTCTTTTGATTATGCGAGTACGCTCTTTGAGACCCGGGAACAAATCAGCTACAACGCTTACTGGGATGACGCATACATGATTCATGTATTGCATATGAAGCCCTCCAGCCGGATCTTCATCGCAATTGAACACCGAAGATAGCCTCTGGCAAACCACATGGAATGTCTTCCTTTTTAGAAGTACCATCATCTTTCTGTTGTAAAGGCATGAATTTGGGTAAAATCAATTCAACCACTACTCAACACCCTTTCCGGCTGGAGGTGTTCCCATGAAAATTGCCCTTTTAACAGAAACCTGGCACCCTTACACCAACGGAGTTACCACCCACATTACCGTACTGGCCGACGGTCTGCGGGATTTGGGCCATGAGGTGCTGCTCATCACCGCCGACCCCGACCTGCGCCGTCATCAGGTGGATGCCCAGGGCGTGCTCCGGTGTCCCGGCATAGCCATGAAGCGCGTGTACGGTTATGGACTGGCGGCTCCTTTCAACTGGAAACGCTACCGGATTCTCCGGGATTTCAGGCCGGATGTGATTCACATTCATCAGGAATTTGGGGTGGGTACCTTTGGCCTGCTGGCTTCCCGCCTGTTGAAGGTGCCCCTGGTATATACCCTGCACACTGCTTATGATGAATACTTGCACTATCTGGCACCGCCTCCCCTCATGCCCCTGGTGCGGATGATTTCCCGTTCTCATGTCAAGCTGCTGGCATCGGCAGCGGCCATGACCACCGGGCCTTCTGAGAAGGCCGCTGCCTACCTTAAAGCCCGGAAAGTGACCACGCCTTTTGTGCTGGTGCCCAACAGTGTTGATCTCGAACGTTTTCAGCCTGCCGACAATTCCCCCCACCTGCGCACCGCCCTGCGCCGCCAGCTGGGGATTGATGAAAAGACCACTCTGGCCATTTTTGTGGGACGACTGGGAAGGGAGAAGGGTCTTGACCATCTATTGGAAGCCTGGCATCTGCAGGTATCCAGTGAGCAAAATCTTCACCTGCTTATTGTGGGAGACGGCCCTGATGGAAACGCTCTTAAGGCCCTGGCAAGAGAAAAGCACCTTCCCGTCACTTTTGCCGGAAAGGTGCCCCATGATGCCATGCCCCAGTATTATGGCGCGGCAGATCTTTTTGTCACTGCCTCCACCACTGAAATGATGTCCATTGCCCTGCTGGAGGCTCAGGCCACTGGTCTCCCTGTTTTGCAGCGCTTTGACCCCTGGAACCGACAGCAGGTAAACGACGGGGTCAACGGCTTTGTGTATGATGACGCTGCCACCCTGGCCCGGCATCTCCATTTTTTTCATCGCCTGAGCACCACACAGTGGCAGGGGTGGCGGCTGCGCTGCCGTCGTCATGTGGCGCAGCAGGATAAAACCCATCTGGCCGAAACCTTGCTGGACATTTACCGCCAGGCCATGATCCGGTCCTCCTGTTGCTCTGCTGCAGCACTGGCTTCTACGGATGTTGAGGGGTAGGAATTGCCAGATGCCGGCAACCCTTTTCAAAACAGCTGTAAAAGGAGTGGCTCTTTCTTTGGGAAATGAAGAATCTGAAAAAGATCTTGGTTGTCAAGTAGCCCCTAACCCCGGGTTTCTGACAAGTGGATAATGTGTATATCAAACTCCTCAAGGTTCATTGAACTCCCCTTTGAATACGTATCGACATCTCCAAAATATTGATTTTTTGACATCCAGGTGGTATCCACAAGGACCCAGCGGCCATCTGCATAGAAGGAAGTCCATTGATGCCCTTCTGTTCGGCCACGCCTGGTAATGTGACCCATATTCGTTCGGGCCGGAATACCGGCAGTTTGAAGAAGGGCCACTGTCAGCTTATCATACCCGGAACAAACGCCCCAACGCCGCTCAAGGACATCGTACAATGTGCCACCTTTGTATCCCTGAATATTTAAACCATAGTAAATGTTATCTGCAACCCAGACGGAAATAGCATACGCTTTTTCATAATCACTCATGCCAGGTTTCACCACCTGGTTCACAATGTCAACTAACTGGGAATACCGAGGATCATTTTTACCAAGCACCTCAAGATCTTTTGCTGTTGGCTCGCTGAGAAACCGGAGGTTTTCCTTGTATTTCTTTTCATTAATGTCAAAATACAGGTCTTGCTCATCCTCAGAAAGCCTCACCTTGAATGTAACATTCCTGCCACTGGGGTCCGTGATATGTGGCAGCCTTACCATGATTCCAAATTCACTTCCGCCTGTCAAACTTTCTCTTAAAGTAGGCTGTGGATTGCGTTTGCCATCGATATAGAATTCAGGCGTATCCTGCTTTTCATAGACTGAAAAAGAACCTTTAAAATGCCCGGATGAGTCAACAGGGAAATGCTTGGACATAAAATAACCTGCCATGGTAGCCATTACCTTTTTTCCATGATAAGCCTTTGGCACGCGTCCTTCGATGTCGATATTGGGATAATCCAAGGTGATGCGGGCATAATTATCTTCTGCGTAATGAATGATCACTTCTTCATACGGGTTCTCAGGGATATCAAAGGGCAGGTCTGTCGTATCAAAGGTTGAGTACAAGGGCTGCTCAATCGAAAAAGAAGGGGCACCACCAGGTACATGAACTATGTTATCTTTCGAAGTAATGGCTACCGTCTGGCTATCAGGCAACCAGTCAACCTTTGCCCCCAGGGATTCTGCCACATATCTGGCAGGTACCATGGTTCGACCGTTAATAATGGTCGGCGGCACATCCACGATGACAAACTTGCCGTTAACCATTGAATAGGGGCTTCCGATATGCAAGTTGACAACTGTATCTTCCACCGATGCTTTAATACTCTGGTTATCTGGATCCCATTGCGTCTCTGCCCCCAGAGCTTCAAAAATGCTGCGCAGGGGCACCATGGTTCGGCCCTGCATGGTGACAGGCGCCACATCCATGGGTAGGGTTCTTCCATCCACTTGAACTGTGATGCCGCTGACTGCAAGGGGCTGTCCCAACAGTAAGATCGATATTAAAACCAAGATCCACCGCTTCTTCCCACTTTGTTGATTCATGTTGTCTCATCTCCTATTCTGTTTTAAATGATCAGGGCAGTTCTTGACAGTTTCATCATAACGCCCTTTCCTCAGTCCCTTTGAAGCCTTAGGTCCCTTTGTCTCATCAAATGAAAGGGCCTATACTGACTGTCTCTATTGTATCGGTATTGCAGTGGCTTCCAAAAGAAACTGGCCCTGAATCGGGGATGAAAGGGCTTTAATAACAGATGAACGAAACCCACTGTCTTTGATTTCCTTTTCTGTTCTGCAAGGGCACCCCTCCATGACAAACTGATCATACACTGATTGAAAACAACCCCCTTGTTTTTTTGCATGCTTCTGCAAATTCAAGGGGGTATATTGGCGCACCTGAGAGGATTTGAACCTCCGACCTGCGGTTTAGGAAACCGTTGCTCTATCCCCTGAGCTACAGGTGCATGATAGTGGGTGCAGGTTGTTTCCGTGCCTGCCTTTGTAGCATAAACAAAATTTGAAACCTTGTCAAGGTGCCCGACTTTTCAGCAACGGGTACTGTCGAACTGCGGCCAATTCCTGCGATGTTCATTAAATGTGGCATTAGCTTTCTCGTGCTCCTTGACGCAGCAGCTTCTGATTGAGAACAATCGCCACCACCCCCAGCAACAACACCGCCAGCAGGACCCCCGCCGACTGCAGCAGCACTGGGCCGACTCCCTGTTCTTGCCAGTTTAAAAAGGGGTAGGGGTATTCTCCTGTCAGGCTGCCAACGACCATGGTCACCAGTCCATAGCCCAAGGGGTACAGGCTCCAGTACGTCAGAAAGTGCCACCGGTAATAACCCCTTGATTCTGTCAGCAGCCAGTCTGTCAGATAGGCCAGGGGCACCAGGTAATGCGCCACAAGACTTACGGCAAATAAAGGGGGGGTGAGGAAATAGCCCTGACGCAAATAAACGTGGAACACTGCCATGGTGAGGGTGATATACACCGCCAGTCCACCCCGAAGGCCTTTGGGCAGGTGCAGACCTTCCCGGCGCTCCGGTGTTTTCAGGCAGGAGTACAGGCTCCAGGCAACCACCAACAAATTGGTCTGATTGGTGAAGAGCCGCATCAATCGGTAACCTCCCTGAAGTGGACCGAAATCATGATGAACCCCATTGAGCATAAAAAGATAGTTGAGTAACAGCGCCACCAGGCCAATAAGCCCATAGGCCATTCGGCAGTATTTGCAGCCTGAAAAAAGTCTTTTTGAGCTCAATGGTCTTCCGCTCCTCTCAGATATTCAACTCTTCCCTCATCACTCTGCTGCACCGCTTTTGGCGATTCAAGCTCCCAGATTCTTTCACATCAGCATCCTGTTGCTCATCAGGGTTTCTCCAGATCCGCTGCTGCCTTTATCCCAAATACTTTCGCTGCTGCCTTTATCCCAAATACTTTCGAAAACCATTCGGGAGATCATTTTCCAATTTATTCTGGAGATTTTTTGGGGGTTCTTTCTGAAGGCCATTTTTAGCTTCACTTTGGAGATCTTTTGGGGGGATTGTGTGTTGCTCATCAGTCAGCACCACACAGTTGCGTCCCTGTTGCTTGGCTGCATAGAGGGCTTGATCTGCCCTGCGAACCAGGGCTTCCGGTGTTGTTGCTCGAGATGGTGTGGCGGCCGCCACTCCAAAACTGACGGTGATCACCCGATGAATTTGGGAATATGGATGCTTAATTTGCAGAGCTTCCACATTCTTTCTAATTTTTTCCGCCACCCGACAGGCTCCCGCCATATCGGTATTGGGCAGCATAATGATGAACTCTTCGCCGCCGTATCGGGCCAATACATCGGTTTCACGGCGAAGGGTTTTGCCAATGGCGGCTGCCACCTGCCGCAGGCACGCATCCCCCTCGGGATGACCAAACTGATCATTGTATTCCTTGAAAAAGTCAATGTCACTCATAATGAGTGCCAGTGGCTGGTTTTCACGTTTCAGTCGATGCCACTCTTTCTGGAGCTTTTCTTCAAATGAGCGTCTGTTGTCTGCACCTGTAAGGGCATCGGTGCGGGACATGAGCATCAGCTTCCGGTTGGTATTGGTCAGTTCCAGGGTGCGCTGCCGGATTTTTTCTTCCAAGTCCCGGTTCATATGTTGAATTTCTTCATACATGGCCGCATTTTCCGTTGCCAGGGTGTTGGCACGCAGAAACGCATGGTTAAAGCGCCAGGCAAGAAAGCCCGCCTGAATCATGATGAAGATCAGCAATCCTTCTGACACCAGCTCGGGGGCGTTCCAAAGCGTAAATTCCCGCAGCATGTCACTGCCGGCGGCCAGTAACACCACCACCGAGCCGGCGGCCATGGCATATGCCCCCTGGTTCTTTTTGCGAAACCCGTACACCACCATCACATAAATCAGATAGATGGATCCTAAAAGAATCAGTCCCTGCCCGTATTGAAAGGCGGCATCATAGATGCTTACAGGAACCACTGCCACAAAGAGGGTGAAACTCAGCACTGCCCACAGGCTCAGTCGAGCCGCCCGGTCCATTTCCGACGAATCAAGAATATCCCGCACATACATCACCAGCAGTGGCAGCAAAATGAACACGGGAAGGTATCCCAGTTTCATCATCAGCTCTCCCGGCATCTGGGGCCACAGGCGTACCAGTACCCGCTCACCGATGACACCGCTTCTGATGGCTGTGATGAAGGCAGCCGTTGCCAAAGAGAGGAGGGCCGGTTCACGCCGTTGAATCAGATACAACACCCCATAATACAGGGCTATTACCATGAGGCTTCCGAAAATCAGGCTTTCGTTGATGATCTGACGCTGGGTGAGTCGGGTAATTGCCTGGCCGTCACCCAGAAACACCGGTCGCAGCCGCATGCGTCGGTGGTGAAAATTAGAGACCTGCACCACCACCTCCACTTCACCATCCACGTGATGAAACAACAGTTCCGATGGCAGGTACCGGGGCTTACATTCTGCCGGGTTGGTGACAGGCGTACCGGCACTGACAAGTTCTTTTCCGTTCACCCATACCCGGTAGGCTGAGGCGAAATAGGCGAATTTCAAGCCATAAATCCCTTCATTCTCCGGAAACAGCACCCGTACCCGCAAAGTGGCATACCCGTTGGCGTCCAGCTCTGAAAGTGGTTTTCCCGGCATGATTTCGGCCGGGATGGGAATCGTTGGCGGCTCATGTGAAGGTTGAAATGCCGGTAATTCTTCCGGTGTCAGCAACTGATCTGTAAAAATTTCCCAGTCACCGTTCATTGACAGCAGTGGGTTCATCTCCGGGTTCCACTGGCGCAGGTCAAAAACACCCTTTTCAACCCGAAAAGAGTCTATCTCTGTTGCAGTTGCTGCAGTAGTTAACGGCTTATTCTCCGGTATCCAAAAACCGACCAGTGCCGTGAAGATCACCAGCATCACACTGATAAGGATCAACATCGATTTGATTGGAAACTGTTGTTGCCATCTTGTTTGTTTGCCTGTCACCTAAAGACCCTCTCTTGTGGCCTGCTCTTTCGCCCGAATGGCCTGATAAAGCACCTGATTCACCGGGGTGGGCACTCCCAACGCCTTCCCCAGGCGGCAGACAGTGCCTGCCAGCATCTCCACCTCTGTCTGGCGTCCGCTTTCCAGATCGTTGAGCATGGAAGGCCGGCTTTCCGGCGGCATGTTCACCAGCACTGCATCCCATTTATCCAGATCGGCAGGGGTCAGCTTCACGCCGTTTTTCTGCGTTATCTGAAGCACTTCTTTCATGGCATCCTGCATCAGCTGATGGGCCTCCGAAATTGTCTGAAAGGCGCTAAAGCCTTCTCCCACCACTGCTGATGCCTGGTTAATGCCCACGTTTACCATAAATTTATACCACAGTTCATACAGCATGTTCTGGGGCACCTGGTAGACAATATCCATCTGGTCAAAAAGGGCGGCCACCCGTTCCACTTCTGGCGACCACTGGGTGTTGTCGGCTTTTCCGAAGCTCATGGTGCCGTATTGCTTGAATCGAATCACATTGCCGTCCCGAAAACCGTCCAGTCCCATACAAATGCCGTAAAGCACCTTTTCAGCCCCAAAGGCTTCACCCAGCCGTTCTTCACTGGTGATGCCGTTCATCAGGGAAAGGATAAGGGTGTCTTCTCCCACGAAGGGGGCCATTTCTGTGATGGCTTCCTGCAGGCCGTAGTCTTTCACCGCCACAATGATCAGCTGGGCCGGTGTTGGCTGGGGTTCTGCCGGATCGGCGTATCGGAACTGGTAAGGGGTGTCATTGATTTGGAAGCCTTTCGCCTCATATCTTTTTTTCCGTTCCCCACCTGCCAGCACCCGCAGGGTAACGCCCGGCTTGTTGACAAATTTCAGGGCATAGGCACCGCCAATGGCTCCCAGGCCCACCATCATAACTTCCTGAATGAGTTGCATGTTGTCACCTCTGATAAGAATGTTTGATGTTTTCCTCTTTTACCATCTGCTTTTCAGTGCTGTCTTTGCCATGCTGATAAACTGCGGACTGTTCAACGCGCTGTCAAACTTTCGTGTGCTTGGGTCAAAAAGAGTGCTTATCTCTGACGTTATATATCCGCCACCCACTTCGTTAAGCGCTTCATCAGAAAGCTCGCCCTCTGCAAAGCAAACCGACTGTAGCAGGGCGTCCCTCAATAGATGTATTTCTTTCAGGTTGAAGCGCATGCCCTCTCCTTCCAGAAGCAGCTGCGCATCTTCCGGCCGTTCCTGTTCCATCAGGGTAAGGAGTAATGCTTCGCTGCTTTCCAGTTTTTCTTTCAGTTCCAGCCATTTTTTCATTCCTGACATCATTCTCTCCTTCCCTCTTTGCAATCATCCATGTCATCACTTTTGTTTTCACTGTATGAGGTGATCCTCGTTTTCCACGAACAGGTTGATCCCGAAAACGGTTCGGGGAGCTGTTTTCGGGATCGCATGAGTGCTCACTTGCAAATAACATCAGTTCTCTGTGTTCCGATGGTCTACCAGCGTTGCAACGTGCTGTGCAATGCTTTGCCCACATCAACAGCTGTCACAATGAATTTTGACATGTCTTGAGCCGCTTGGTTCAAATCAAATTTCATTTCCATCGTTCCGCCGGCAACGCCATCCAGATCGTCCTCTGAAAGTTCTCCTTGTATGGCTTTCATTTGCTTTGCCAAGAGCGCTCCCAATTGCTCCACTTCTTCTTCGGTAAAGTCCAGTCCAACTTCTTTCAGGACTGCTTGCACTTCTTCAGGACTTTCTTGCCGGGTCAGTTTTTCCACCAGTTCAGGGTTTGCTTCCATTTTCGCCTGCATTTGCTTCATTTTTTCCAACATGTTGTTTCCACCTTTCCTTTTGTCATTTATGGTTGCACGGCAATTGCCCTTGGCCATCTGTGTGACTGCTGAACAAACCCTTATTCCACTGTTTTCATTATATCTAAAATGACACCTGATTGCTTGTCAAATTTCAAAAAAACAGACTATGAATGGTTTTTTCCTCAGAAGCCCGTAGCAGGGTGTAGCCAATGCCGGTCAATCCCTTAAATAAAGAAGGATTCCAAAGATGGGTATCGTGCCGGTGCAACAAATGACGACAGGTTTCCAATGACCCGTCAGCCGCCAGCCGCCATTCTGCCACACCGCTGTTGCCGCAGCACAAATCATTTGTCTGAAGCGGCTGGTATTGATCAAACATGGTGGCGATGCGGTTCATATTGTTGCGGCCGATGCTTTTCATTTCTTCCCGGCCGCATTTTTCCAGGCTTGCCCACATCAGGCCCATGCCTGCAATGCCGCTGCACAAACTGAGGGGAACGGCTTCTTTTTCGGTGGATAGTTCCTCCAGCAAAGCTGCTTCTGCCCTGACGCCTTGCCGGATGATTTCTTCCACCTCCGGGCGGTTTTGTTTTTCATTGTAGCGGATCAGCACCTGCAGAATGCCGCTTCGTGCCCCCATTCCCATGGTCAGCACAGGAATCTCTCTGTCGGTTGTCTGTCTCATCCTTTTGTCCGTTGACGGATGCCACCACTGGTCCTTTGCCCATAAAATCCTTTCAATGCAGCTGTCCGTCAGTTCATCAGTGGTTCCGTCAGGCAGCACTTCCGCTGCCACCAACAGCCCATGCACCAACCCGGCCAGCCCTTCAAACCAGTCCCAGGTATTACTTCTTTTGATGGATTCCCGGGGAATGCCGCGAACCACCGTTTCTGCCGCCACGAAAAGTGTTGGATCTTCCAGGTATTCCCCCACTCTCGCCAGTGTCAGCAGCATCCCTCCCAACCCGTGGGCTGTTCCCACAGGCAGACGGTTCAGTGGGGCAGACAAGCCAGCATGCTTCAGCTCTTCACAGAAGGGATTCATCAGCTTCAGTGCCCATGTCTGTGCCGCCTTCTCTCCTGTGGCCCTGAAACAGGCCGCCATGAAGAGGGCAACTCCCATCCATCCGTCGTACAGGGTGGCTCTCATGGGTACGATTTCGATGATTTGACTGCGCAAATGGTAGTGATAGGAGGGAGAAAGAGAAAGATCGTGCCCCTGTTTTTCCATTTGACGACACCATTCATGACAGATGTTCATGGCAGCTTCTCTGAAAACCGCTGAATCCATAGAGAAAGTCATAGAGGCACCCATGGAAGAATTCTCGGAGGAAGCTGCCTGATTCACGGATTTTTCATTTGTCTGCAGTGCTGCCGTGCCCGCGGTGTGAGTGGTTTCATTCCTGATGTGCAAAGACGCCTGGATATAGGCCGTCTGTCGCTCTAAATCTTCCCTGTTCAGCCCTTTCATATGCTGCTCTGCCCGCTGAAGGGCTGTGTGGGTGAAATAATCGGCCACAAGGCAATCATGGGGATCATAGAGCCCTTTCTCGTCTGCATAGCCGCCGAAAATCGGCACATCACCCGCCTCCAGATGACGACACTCTGCCTGAAACGCCGGCCAGTTTTTTGTCATCTCTGCAACAGTGGAATGCAGCAGGTAGGGGGCTGCCAGGCGTTCGGCTTCGGCGGAATAAAGAAAGCCGTCTTCCAGACACCGGGGGGAGACCAGGCATGCCTGCAGTTGCGCGTATGTCCAGGTTTTGCGCATCACAAACCGCACCGGCACCTTTTTGCCCCGCACTGTTTCTTCTGCCCATTGACAGATGGCAGCGCTGCCTTCCTTCATCAGAAATTCATATGCTTTTGTGAACCCCTCTAAGAATGCCTGCCGGTGGTCAAAAACCAACTCCCGTCTGCCATTGAAAACCGGCACACTTTCCCTGATGCTGCTGTTCAGGGAACTGCGGTCAACCCATGATTCCGCTGACTCCTGCAGCCAGATTGGCAGGAATCCCAGGTTCAGCACAGAGGCTCCCTGCATGCCCTGGTCGCTCTGCGGTTCAATGGTGACGCCGTGGGAGATCACTGTTTCCAGGTCAATGAGTACCGGGTGGGCACCGCAGGCAATGACATTTTCATCATGAAAATCACAGCCCCCCATGGCGTAGACAAGGGCCAGCCACCCTCCCATCCGCTGGTAATATGCCTTCGCTTCTCCACGGGATGCAAGGCTGGTGTGCTTCATAAACTGTGCCCAGCCATGATCTCCGGCATTCACCGTTTTCGGTACTTTCAGCGTGTAGGGGAAGCCGCGTGTACCAAGTTGATCAAGCAACGACGTATAACAGCTGTCAATCAGCAAATTGCGTGGCTTGTAGACCAGCTGACGGCCAGATTCACAGGTGAGCACCACCACGCTTTTTCCCCGGTCGTGGGTATCTCCCAGATTGCCGCTGATGCGTTGAATGGCTCCAAGGGGTTGTCCCTCATTCAGCGTCTTCTCCAGCTGTGGGAGGTCCTGGCGGTAGTGAGCCGCCAGTGCCGTCATGTTGGTGATCCAGTGATGGGCACTGATGGCCAAAAGTCTTGCCAGCACGGGAAATTCCACGAAAACTTCTTTCCAGCCCCCTGCCAGCAGGTGATCGGCAAAGAGGTGCAGGCAGTGTATCTGCTGTGTGTCATTCATCTGCCGCAGGTACTTCATGGATTCCCTGCGAAGCACAAAAATCTTGAAACATTGCGTCAGGGTGGCACTGCAGGTTTTCCGAAACGCATCCAGCAGCAGCCTGCTGCAGTCAGCGACTGCTTTTTCTGAAAAAAATGCCCCTTCATCAGGTCCCCAAGACTTCTTCAGCTGGTTTTCCAGGGTTCGAACCAACGGATAAAGCACGGTGATGCCTGTTTGCGCCTGAACCGCTGCCACTGACGGGTGTTCCCGGCCAATGTCTTGATGGTCCCTGTCACTGTTTTCAGCCCTGTCACTGTTTTCATCCATATCTTCGTTACCGTCAGGAACTTTGTCTTTTCGACTTTTCTGGTGCGACTGCCAGAAGGTTTCACTTTCCCGCTTCCATTCTTCTGGATTCAACACAGAAAGCCCTGACAACATCCTGTTAACTGTCTCCATGTATGGGGGCAGCTCTCCTGGCCATTCGCCCTCGCCGTCTTTTTCTTCTTCTTCTTCTTCTTCTTCGTTTCCTGTTTCTACCTCTCCCGCCAAACGAAGGGCCTCTTCCCAGGTGAGGCCGTCCATTTTCAAGCGATTGTGAAAGCTTGTTTCACTGCCTCTGGCTGCCGCCTTCTTTTGCCAGAGGGCCAGTCGTTCCCGGCTGTTTTTCAAATTCTCCCTTTGTTTCCCTGTCTCATTTTCATTCATTCGTTCCCTGATAAACCGGGCCTTCAACGCCATTTTTCGCATTTCTGCCTCTGTCAGTCTCATCGAGAACCTCCTGGAACATGGGTGTTTGCGGCAATGGCATCCATGAGGGACTGATAGCTTTCGTGGCTGAAGTAGCCATGTTCTTCCCAGAACCGGTATTCTGCCGGCTTCATCACCCTGCCCCTTATGATGCTTTCTTTCATGCCGTGAAACAGATTCTCCAGTCGGTCGTTTGAGACAAGGCGTTTTTCACCGGACAGATACTGACTGATGACGGTGCCTCCCAGCTCTGCCTTCCTTTCAACGTCCTTCGGATTATGAAATTCTCCCGGAAACTGGGTGAATACGCTGTACCCGCCCACGACCCGAACCCCCATGTACGCCATCACCCGAATCAAATAACCAAGCACTTCTGCTTCACCGGATGAGGAGGTTGTGGTGAGGGCGATGCCAGGTTTTCCGGCCAGGCGAAACAGGTGAAGCCAGTAACTCAGCCGGTCAATCAGGGTTTTTGTCTGGCCGGAGACTTGAAGGGCGTACACAGGACTCCCCAGTATCACAAAATCAGCCTCCAGCAGTTTTTCTTTCATCAACCCGCCATCATCTTCCCTGTCCAAAAGACAGCTTCCCGTCCTGAAACAGTCGCAACACCCACGACATGCCTGTAATTGCAGCTGATCTGACGTCATGATCTCCCAGGTAACTTGCGTGTCACACACGGCCCCGGCTTTTTCACACATCTTTTCTGCCAGCTGCGCAGTGCCTGACTTCTGTCCCCGGTGACTGCCTATGTACGAAACTATTTTTTTCACAGCTTCACCCCTTCATGGGCCGACAGGTTAAGGACTGGCCTTTCTCTTGAAAAGAGCCAGAAGCATGGCTTTTGGCTCTTTTTTAGTATGACTGATTGGCATATTTGTTGCTACCAACCGCCTTTGCCGGGTTTAACAGTCGGTTGTCCGCCGATCGTCACCTGAGTGATCGGCATCAACATCTGGTTAGTAAACCCAAAGCCACCTGCCACTTCTTCCAATTCACTCTCTGACAGTTCTTTTCCAGCGGCCTGTGCTTCCAGTGCTTTCAAGGTTGCTTCATATACCTGTTTGAGTTCTTCCAGCGTAAACTCCAGCCCCTTTTCTTTCAACAGGACCTGTGCCTCTTCAGCGGTTTCTTTCATATACAGTTCCTTTGCAAAAACCTCATCTGCTTCCATTAACGATCGCAGCTTTTTCATTTTCTCTTCCATGACTTCATCTCCTCTCGTTATGCTTTCCTTTTTCCGGCAGCCTGTCTGTCGCCGGTCATCGCCCGTTGGAGCCGTCACCCCCTCCAATCATGGGCAAGGTTCCTCTGAAGTGCATTCCCCTCTGGAGGATCTCTTCACCTGAGAAGCAGCATCACTTTCTCAATGCTTCCAAATTTGCTTGTCTCGTTATCTTCCAATTCTACTATATTGGTGGTCTGCTGAAAAACCCTGACCAATTCGATCCAGGTATTAATTTGCCAGACGGGGGTGGGAGCCTTTTCTTTGCTCCCGGGTGATGATCAGTGTTCTACCACCTGCCTCTAACGTCACCTGCTGCTGTCAGTTCATTTATGAGCGGCTTTCTATTTATCATGGAGTAGCTGTCGGGCTTCTGATACGGAGGGATATATCCGCCTGCCACTTCTTCCATGTCATTCTCCGACAGTTCATGACCGACAGCCTCTGCTTCCAGTGCTTTCAAGGTTGCTTCATATACCTGTTTGAGTTCTTCCAGCGTAAACTCCAGCCCTTTTTCTTTCAACAGTACCTGTACCTCTTCAGCCGTTTCCTGCATATACAGTTCTTTTGCAAAAACCTCATCTGCTTCCATCATTTCTCCCAGCTTTTTCATTTTCTCTTCCATGACTTCATCTCCTTAGTTTTTTATACTAATGAGCATTGATAGCCATGCCCTGCGGCACGGCATGGCAGGCAGTTTGCCTTCAGTTCACAGGCTTCACAACTGGCGTCCCGGTTTTCTTCGTGTTCCCGTAACCCTTTTAGAATGGGTGAATGTAGCCAGTATGCTTGTAGACTGGGGTACGGCTCTGGTGTCATCACATGGCGGCAGGGAGTCCAGTTGCCGTCCACATCGAGTGCCGCTCCGTTTCTTCCGGCACCACATCCTCTGTGAATCCCCTGGTTATGGTTGAAGAAAAATGATTTTCCAAGTTCTGCTCTCAAAGGGGAAAAACAGGGCTCCACCAGCACTGGCATGCTGTCTTTCTGGCGACGGCACTCTTTCAAATAGGCTGCCAGCTGCAGGAGACTCTCTTTTTTGATGGGTGCCTGGATGCTCATGGTCGCATCCGGTTTTGTTTCCAGAATCACCACGCCATCCATGTCATGAGCTTCTGCCAGTTTCACCAGGTCAGGAAAATCGGCGATGTTGTCTTCCCGTGCCACCCAATTGATGTAGGCTTTGGTTTCACCATCTTCTTGAAGCAACCGAAGGGCATTCATCGCTTCATGATAACCTTCCCGTGATAACCGGTTCACTGCCTCAGTGGATCCGTTCAGCGACACATACACATCATCAACACCTGCGGCTTTCAGCTGGCGCAAGCGTTCCCGGTCAAATCCCCAGCCACTGATGGCAATGGATGAAATCATTCCCAGGGCCCGGATCTTTCGCAGCAGCCGGTCCAGATGGGGGTAGGCCAGGGTTTCGCCGCCACTCAGGTTGATGTTGGGCACCTTCATCGCCGCTGCTTCCTCCAGGGCTTTTTCCGCTGTTTCCGGATTCAGGTCTCTTCCATTCTCCAGGGTGCAATAGCACTGGGGGCAGCGAAGGGGGCACCGGGTGGTCAGTTCCAGGTTGATGACTTCCGGTGCTGTCATAGAGCGTTGGGGTGGTGAAACAGTTCTCGTGGCCTCAATGAGTGTTATATAGTGGAGACGTTCCTCCTGGGAGGGGTTTTCCGGCAGTCCAAAATCATCTATCAGTCGCTGCACCAGGGGATTGGACTCACCTGTTTCCAGCCACTGCCCCAGTTGATTCAGCTGAAGGGCCTGTACATAAATGCAGTGACCTCCCGGCATCCGGTATGCCGCCAACATGTTCTTTTCCGAACGCCATATGGTATTCATCTCTCAGGTCTCCTTTTCTTAATGAGATCATTTCGCGCTCTTTTGTCGTGGTGTGTTGAAGGTTGCCCTTCTACCATGTTAGATGCATCCTCATTCTTATTCTCCTTGGTCCCTCCCCCATTGATCCGCCAGCCACTCTATCCAGGTTCTCTTCAGATAGTTCGCCTGTTTCTGAGGGTGTGATGGATGTGATCAATGCTTCCCTTGCTGCATTTATTTCTTCAATGGTCATCTCCACATCGTTTTCTTTTAGAAAAACCTGTACCTCTTCCGGCGTTTCCAGCTGGAACAACTTTTCAGCCAACTGCTCATCCGCTTCCAGTTTCTGTTGTAACAATCTCAATTTATCTTCCATATTCATCCACCTTTCACTTCTTATGATGGCTGCCTTTTTACCATATGATATAATATCCAGGTGTCTTCGGTGACTTATGTCCCCGATATCCCCCAGCCACGTTATCCAGGTCCTCCTCAGATAATTCGCCTGCTTCTGAAGGCGCGACAGTTCTGTTCAAAATATCCCTTGCTGCAATAATTTCTTCAATGGTCATCTCCAGGCTGTTTTCCTTTAATAAAACCTGTACCTCTTCCGGGGTTTCCTGCTGGAACAGCTTTTCAGCCAACTGCTCTTCGGCTTCCAGCTTTCGAAATAACCATTTCAATTTTTCTTCCATTCTTCATCCACCTTTCACTTTTTATATGGTCTCATGTCTGTTCTTGGTGCCAGACTACACCCGCATTTGTTGCTTACCACCTTCCAACGGGGTGTTCTCTACCAGATCCAAAACCCGTACCACCTGCCACATTATCCAGGTCTTCCTTTGATAGTTCCGCTTCATCGGTCACCATGAATTTTGCCACAGTCGCCTCAAGTTGTTTTATTTCTTCCATATCAAATATCATGCCTTCTGCCGCCAACACAGTTTGAGCTTCTTCAGCGGTTTCCTGAGAAAAAAGTTTTTCCGCCAATACCGGATCTTCTTTCAGTTTTTTCATCAGCATGGTTGATTTGTCTTCCATTTTTCAGCCCCCTTTCTACTTGTGTTTTGGTTAACAACTAAGATGTTACACTACCTTGGTCCCGGTACCCAGCCTGATTCTCTGTCACTAAACGGCCTTGCCTTCTGGTATCATTTCAAGAGACAGGTGGGGATGGTCTTTTTGAAGGATCCGGGCAATTTGATTTTTTGTGTCAATGATCTCTTTTTTCAGGTAACTGGGTTGATAGGTTGTAATGTATACCAGAATGATATACTGGCTGCCATTTTTACTGATAAACACGTCTTCCACTAAGATGTGTGTTGGCATATTTTGATGCACCACTTCTTCGAAATAGCTACGTTTATGATGATCTTGCAAAGTTCCGCCGGCCATTTCGATTAATGAATTCTTAATAATGGCCACAGGTTCTTTGATGAGCAGGGTAGTCAGAAATAGTACAAATATGGAGTCTGCTAAATAGGGAATAAAATCACCACCCAGTTCAGCTCCTCCTGGCATGCTGTCTTTCTGGCGACGGCGCTCTTTCAAGTAGGCTGCCAGCTTATCAGTCGCTGCACCAGGGGATTGGACTCCCCTATTTCCAGCCACTGCCCCAGTTGATTCAGCTGAAGGAGACGCAAATAGCTGAATTGACCTCCCGGCATCCGGTATGCCGCCAACATGTTCTTTTCCGAACGCCCTATGGTTTTCCTCTCTCAGGTCTCCTTTATTTAATGAGATCATTTCATACTCTTTTGTTGTGGTGTGTTGAAGGTTGCCCTTCTACCATGGTATATGAATCATTCTTCTCCTTGGTACATCCCCTGTGGATCCGCCAGCCACTCTATCCAGGTTCTCTTCCGACAATTCGCCTGTTTCTGAGGGTGTGATGGATGTAATTAATGCTTCCCTTGCTGCATTTATTTCTTCAATCGTCATGTCAAATCCGTTTTCTTTCAACAAAGCCTGTACCTCTTCCGCTGTTTCCAGCTGAAACAGCTTTTCAGCCAGCTTTTCATCCGCTTCCAGTTTCTGTTTTAACAACATCATTTTATCTTCCATTTTTCATCCACCTTTCACCTTTTGTATCAACACATGTCTGGTACTCCTTCATCGCCATTTAAGGGCTGATGATTTAATCGGCAGTTACTTTTTACCAGCGCTTTCCCTTTGCTTCTGTAACGTATGCAGTGGATCCGACCGCCATTAATGCAAGGGCAAGCCCCAGCATCCAGAAAAACCCGCCCGTTACTTCTTCCAGATCTTCTTCGGATAATTCGCTTTCTTCAGAGCGTTCCATGGCTTTGATCAAGGCTTCCCTCACTGTATTGATTTCTTCAAGAGTCATCTCCACATCGTTATCTTTTAGAAGAACCTGTACCTCTTCCGCTGTTTCCAGCTGAAACAGCTTTTCAGCCAGCTTTTCATCCGCTTCCAGTTTCTGTTTTAACAACATCATTTTATCTTCCATTTTTCATCCACCTTTCACCTTTTGTATCAACACATGTCTGGTACTCCTTCATCGCCATTTAAGGGCTGATGATTTAATCGGCAGTTACTTTTTACCAGCGCTTTCCATTCGCACTCATCGTCAGTTGAGTCAAACCAGCAGCACACGCTATAGCAAGGATCATGCTTATGAGGAAAACACCACCGGTCACTTCTTCCAGATCTTCTTCGGATAATTCCCCTTCTTCAGAGCGTTCCATGGCTTTGAGCAAGGCTTCCCTCACTGTATTAATTTCTTCAATGGTCAAATCCACGCCGTTTTCTTTTAAAAGAGCCTGTACCTCTTCCGGTGTTTCCTGCTGCATCAGCTTTTCAACCAACTGCTCATCCGCTTCCAGTTTCTGTTTTAACAACATCATTCTTTCTTCCATTTTTCATCCACCTTTCACTTTTCGCCAGGCTGCTGCCTGGTCTGCAAACAGCCTTCTTCGCTGACAAGAAACAAATGAAGTGGTATTACCTTCATAGAATAAATCTCTCTCAGCGCTTTCAGCAACTTGTTTTCAATCTGCCGCCACTGATCCTCTGGTGTATAACCGGACATGCGGGAACGGCAAAGGGTTATTAATAGGGGTTTTAATTGATTGCGGCTTAAAAAATCCTTTAGTTTTCCAATGCGTCGTTCAATCACAGCCTCAGATACTTTTAACAGCTCCGGTATTTCCTGAAATTCTTCGTAGGAGAGGTAATACCGGCTGTGGTCTCCCTCTCCCTCCCGATGGGCTGAAAGAGCCGCCGCAGGCAACAGGCGCATGGGGTGATAAGGGTTTTCCTGGTACTCCCGGTAAGCTTCTGCGGTTATTTCAATACGGGTTTCTGCTGACGAGAGTCCATTGTCGCAGGAGAAAATATCCAAATCGATGTCCAGGATCAGCGGTCGGTGGGTTTGATAGTCGCTGGTGGTTTGAAGCTGAATGTACCGGTAAAAGCTGTGGTTTCCCCACTTGCTTTCCGGGTTTTCCAGCACCCGCCGCAGCATGGGTGTTACCTCACCGGATGTGAAGTGGCATCCTTGGGATTTCCAGGAAACAACACTGCGCCAGGTGTCCGATGCGTTGCCAATGCCAAACCCTTTCAACCAGGCCACTTCGCCCAGCAGGCCCTGGTAGAGCTGGGGTGTAATGAAATTGGCAATGCCCAGGTTCTGGTATGTATAGTCCACGATGCCCTGGGAATCCTCCGGCAGGGCATGGATGGAGGTGGGGATTCCGCCTTGTACCAGATCGTCATGGGTGTCTGTGTGCAGCAGTGCGTTGCCGGCAGGAGGAATGATGCCTCTCCCGGAGGCTTCCTGCCAGACAGTAAATGCCTGATGGTGTTCCTCAATGATGATGAGGGGAATTGGGTTCTGCCTATGGTGCATTGTCATCACCCCTGTGTGGATTTGTTGTTCAGCCAGGTTTTCTTTAGATACGGAGGCAGGTCCCCCCCCAGAGTTTCTGGCATGTTTCATTGGTCTTATCCGAGTCTGTTTCAAGAAAAGAGGGCTGCCAGTCAGGGGGCACTTCCCCTTCAAAGGTTTCCCTGAAAACAGTTTCGCCTTCTACCAGCGCCATCTTGTCGCTATCGTTGTGGCTAAACCGCCTGCGCCTAGGAGAGAATAAATCGCCATACCGATCCCTACAGCTGCAAGGACACCGATTCCACCTGTCACTTCTGCCAAGTCTTCTTCTGACAATTCGCCTTCCGACATGCGGTCCATCAGTTTCAGCAGAACTTCCCTTATCTCATTAACTTCTTCAATGGTCAAATCCACGCCATTTTCTTTTAAAAGAGCCTGTACATCTTCCGATGTTTCCTGCTGCATCAGCTTTTCAACCAACTGCTCATCCGCTTCCAGTTTCTGTTTTAACAACATCATTCTTTCTTCCATTTTTCATTCACCTTTCACTTTTTATATGGTCTCATGTCTGTTGTTGTGTCATGGCGATCTTGGTGCCAGACTACACCATCATCTGTTGCTTACCAACTTCCCCTGGTAAAAACGACACTACCGTATTCAAAACCCGTACCACCTGCCACGTTATCCAGGTCTTCCTCTGATATTTCCTCTTCAACGATCACCATTGATTTTGCCACAATCGCAGCAAGCTGTTTTATTTCTTCCATGTTAAACATCATGCCTTCTGCCGCCAGCACAGTTTGGGCTTCTTCAGCGGTTTCCTGAGAAAAAAGTTTTTCCGCCAATACCGGATCTTCTTTTAGTTTTTTCATCAGCATGGTTGATTTGTCTTCCATTTTTCATCCACCTTTCACTTTTCACAAGGCTGCTGCCTGGTCTGCAAACAGCCTTCTCCGCTGGCAAGAAACAATTGTAGGTGAGGTAATACCGGCTGTGGTCTCCCTCTCCCTCCCGATGGGCTGAAAGAGCCGTCGCAGGAAAAAACATCCAAATCGATGTCCAGGATCAGCGGCCGGTGGATTTGATAGTCGCTGTTGGAACGCTCTTTTCTTGGCACTTCTCCATTTGCTTCGTTTAACTCTATTGAGGTTTATGGGCTGTTACTCCATCGTGGTGATTTGGGATAACGTCACTGTTATGACTCTTTTACCAACGTCCTTTTGTAAACATATTGGTGACAGTTGTGCCAGTGGCTAGAGCAACAAAAATCCCACACAGTGCCAATACACCGTAAGCGAAAAAGATGCCACCTGTTACTTCTTCCAAGTCCTCTTCTGACAATTCGCCTTCTGTCATGCGGTCCAGCATTTTCAGTATGGCTTCTCTTATTTCATTAATTTCTTCAATGGTCAAATTCACATCGTTTTCTTTTAAAAGAGCCTGTACCTCTTCCGGTGTTTCCTGCTGCATCAGCTTTTCAACCAACTGCTCATCCGCTTCCAGTTTCTGTTGTAATAATTTCAATTTTTCTTCCATATTCATCCACCTTTCACTTTTTATATGGTCTCATGTCTGTTGTTCTGTCATGGCGATTTTGGTGCTCTTTGGATATTTAAACCCCAGGACTGGTCTTTGTCATCATTGTTGGGAGTTGCTGTTCAGCCAGGTTTTTTTCAGATAAGGCGGCAGGTTGATCTCCCAGGGTTTCTGGCTTGTCTCGCTGGTCTTTACCGTGTCCGTTTCAATAAAACAGGGCCGCCAGTGAGTGGGTACTTCTCCTTCAAAGGTTTCACTGAAAACAGTTTCACCTTCATTCAGACACCTGTTGCGAAAGTCCTGGTCAAGCATGGCTTTTGTCATTAGCTGCTTCATGTTTTCCTGGGTCTGGCGTTGCCAGTGGCGGTAGGCTGCCGTGCCTTTCGCCATCTCCTGATTTCTTTCCGCTGCCTCCCGGGCGAGGCGTTTCTTTTGAAGCTGCTTTTTAATGGAAACTGCCAGGGTCTGCAGGTAGACCTTTGCTGTGAGGGGTTGGCCCTCCTGCTGTGTCAGTTTAAAGTGGGATATTCTGTTGATCAGGGCGCAATAACCTGCTTCCTTGCCCATGAACTGCCCCCGGGTTCCTTTCCATGACAGCAGGATCTCCTTCTTTTCTTGTGTGCACAGGCCTGCTTTGATGAGCTCTTCCAGAAAGGCATGGAGATTTTCGGGGGAAGTCACACCAAAATTAATGCCCAGTTTTGGGTGTACGCCTTCTTCTGCCACATCCACATCCAGGATGAATCTGCCGTCGCTATGGTGCTTGGTGAGGTTGTTGAGGGAGGCCACATCCGGCGGAGTTCCTTTCCATTGCAGGCCTTCTGTCCAGGTCATTGCCTGTTCCCAGCTCATTTCTGCGGTGAACAGCCTCAGGCGGTCCTGGTGACGGGCCAACATGGTGCCCATCTGAAAAACCGTCACTTCTTCCGGCAGGGAAGAAAGGGTGTGCAGTAATGTGTTTTCCATTTTTCCAACAGCCGGGTTATCCAGCAGCATTGACAGGCTGGGGCGCAGCAGTGGCTGGTGCATGCCTCTTCGGGGGTGAACACCGCTGCCGTCGTAAAAGAAGCAGGGCGGGGGAAGAGGCTGTTCGTAGGCGGTCTGGTCCATTTCAATCCACACTTCCGCCACCTCTGCCGGCCACCCACGGCAAAAGCTTATGAGTCGCTGCCAGCTGTCAGCTTCTGCCATTTTGTCGAAGGCGGGGCTTGAAAATGCCTGAATCATTGCAGGTGCCTCTTCTGCCAACACGCGAAAAGAAATGTCTGCCCTGCCGGCCTGGTCATTTAAATTGGTTTCTGCGATGACTTCGCTGGTCTGAAAACCGGCAAAGGATTCGCTTAATCGTTGTATGTGTCTGGCCGTATCTGTGGAGAACAGATTCTCCGGTGCCTGTGATACAGTTATTTTCAGTAAATCCCCCACGTCTACGGGCATTGAAATGCTCCTTTCCTGACAACTCTCCATCGCTCGATTCAACTCGTATGCGACACTATTAGTGACACTACCTACGTTCCCTGGAAGTTACCCGCTATAAAGAGTTAACATAAGCGGCTAACATCTGTAAAATTCCCCACAAACTGCTTGCTGGAAGGAACCTGCATTCTCGAACCTCCGGCTACTTGCTCTAAATCAGCTTCATCCAGCTCGCCGATAGCTTCTCCTTTAAAGGTTTCTTCCAATATCTGCGTTTCCTCTGGGGTCAGGGTGATACCCAAAGAATCTATCATGGCGATGAGCGCTTCTTTAGACTTGCATTGTTCCAGCTGCTGTATTTGTTCTTTTGTAGCGGTTTGTAAAAAGATTTTCACTGACATGACTTCTTCCTCCTTTTTTCTGCTTCGAAGCCTTCTTGCCCTCCGTCCCCACGTTACCCTCCATGTTTGTTACTCCCTCGTGGTGTTTTTGGGTAACGGCACTGTTATGACGCTTCTACCAACGCCCTCTTGATTCCGTGTGGGCAAAGAGACCCCAACCAGTAACTTTTGCTGCTATGAAGAGTACCAGAGTGGTTACCCCAAAAGCTATAGCGAAGCAGCCCCCTGTCACTTCTTCCAGGTCTTCCTCGGATAATTCGCCTTCTTCAGCGCGTTCCAGGGCTTTGATCAGAACTCCTCTCACTTCACCGATCTCTTCAATGGTCAAGTCTACGTCATTTTCTTTCAACAAGGCCTGTACCTCTTCCGGTGTTTCCTGCTGGAACAACTTTTCAACCAACTGCTCATCAGCTTCCAGTTTCTGTTTCAATACAACCCATTTGTCTTCCATTTTTCATCTCTCTTTCTATTTGTATTTTGGTTAACAACTAAGAAGTTACACTACTGGAGGTTACACTGCCTCCGTCCCCACGTTACCCGTGGAGGTTACACTGCCTCCGTCCCCACGTTACCTCCTACCTCCTAAAATCCGCGAAAACCAGATTTTTTATTTGGATTTATTTTCGTTAACTACCTGCTCGATAGCTCCTGTACCACCTAAAACTCCTAATGTAAGTGCAGAAGCTATAATGACACTGATTATAAAGAGGAACAAAGAACCGCCACCCACTTCGTCCAACTCGTCCTCTGACAATTCCCGCTCCAAACCTTTGCCTTCTTCTGCTAATTCAAACGCTTTTGCAATGGCTTTTTTCACTTCACCGGCTTCCTGCAGGCTTAACTCTACGTCGTTTTCTTTCAATAGTGCCTTCACTTTTTCGGGTGTTTCCTGCTCTACTAACTGTTTAAGCAAGTCTTCGTTTGCCTCTAGTTTTTGCTTTAATAACTCCAGTTTTTCTTCCATGTTTATTCCACCTTTTGATTTTAATCAAAATGTAAATCTTCTGGTTTAATTCTTAGGCCAGCTGCCGCTTGGCCAGTTGGGCAAAAAGACCGTTCATGTTCATCAGTTCTTCATAGGTGCCCTGCTCTGCGATTTCTCCCTGATCCATGACTATGATTCGCTGGCAGTTGATGATGGTACTGAGTCGGTGGGCAATGACAATGCGGGTGGCGCTTAACTGGTCAAGGCTTTCGCTGACTATTTTCTGGGTTCGGTTGTCAAGGGCGCTGGTGGCTTCGTCAAAGTAGATGATTCGTGGCCGGCTGACAATGGCCCTGGCAATGAGCAGCCGTTGCCGCTGGCCTCCTGAAAGGGTGCTGGCTCCTTCACTGATGACGGTGTGCATGCCCATGGGCATGGCTTTGATGTCTTCTTCCATGCCGGCCCGCCGGGCGGCGTCCCAAGCGTCCTCCATGGTGAGGCTTGGGTTGGATCCCACAATATTGGTGTAAATGTCTCCCTGCATCAGCTGCCCGTTTTGCAGTACCACGCCCAGCTGTTTGCGCACCGATCGGATGTCCACTTTTGTCAGGTCTTTGCCATTGTAGTAGACCTGCCCGGTCTCTGGCTTTTCAAATCCCAGCAGCACCCGGAACAGGGTTGACTTGCCGCTGCCGGAGGAACCCACCAGGGCCACGTACTCCCCTTCCTGAATCTTGAAAGACATGTCTTTCAGTACCAGGGGAGCACCTTCCTTGTACCGGAAAGAAACCCGGCTCACTTCGATTTCTCCTGTCAGCACCCCGACGTCGCCCTTGGCTTCGTCGTATTCCGGCATCGCCTCCAGAATGGGGGCGATCATTTTGTACATGGGGTTGATGGCATTGACGGTAATATAGGTTTGCGAGAGATTTGTCATATAGCCGATAAAACTGCCCAGGGCGGAATTAAAGGCAATGAATTTCCCTGGGTCCAGGTGTGATTTGGTGGATTTGATCACCATGTAATAGATGAACATGGAGGTGACCACAGGGAACAGGGCGTTAAAGGTTTTCATGATATTGGCAACGGTTTCGTTTTTCAATGCCACTTGCCGCTGTTGGCTGAAGGCTTTTGTCCATTGGTGGAAGGCTCGGTTTTCTGCTCCTGCCACCCGGAATTTGGCCACGCCGCTGAAAAGCTGCAGCACCATGCCCTGAATATCTTTGGAGAAGTCGATGAGCTTCTTCTCGTACCGCAACTGGAAATGGCCCAGGCCCAGGGTCACCAGAATACTGACGACCACTGGAATGGTGGCAAAAAGAGCCAGTCGTTTGTTGTAGTAAAACAGCAATCCGAAGGTGAAAATGGAAAACATGCTGGTGATGATGGTGTTCACCGCCACCCCGGAAAGCACTTTTCGAATCTGGGTAATGCCCATGGCCCGCATGGCCAGTTCACCGGAGGTATAGTCCTTGAAAAAGGGTACCGGCAAGGCCAGCAGCCGATCCCACACCGCTGCCTGAATGGCGCCGTCCATTTTGCCTTCCAAGCGCAGCATGGCAAAAGAGCGGGTCAGCTCAAACAGTGCGTTGGCCAGGGCCACAGATCCCAGCAGGAATCCGATTTGCAGCAATCGTGACCGTTCTCCTTCGGGAATCACTGTGTCAAAAACAATGCCTGTTGCCACAGGGGTAAGCATGCCCAAAATCCCGCCGGCAATCCCCATCAGCAGGATAATCACCAAATCCCGGCGCCAACTGCTGGTAAGGCCGAACTGAATCAGATCTTTGGCTTTGAGCACTTTATTGGGGAAGGGGCGGTAGAAGTACTGGGCGAAGCCTTCCATCTCCTCTGCCAGGGCTTTGTCCACCACCCTGCTCTCCCGGGTTACCGGGTCGTGCATTCGGTAACGGGAGGGGTTTTCAGGGATCAGGGCCACTGGTTTCTTGTCTTCCCCCCAGTAAGCCAGCAGGGGGCCGTGGTCTTCACGGTGCCAGTCTTCCCTCAAAATCACCTGGCGGGTGTTGAACCTGGCTGCCTTGGCGATTTCTCCCAGGGGATCTTTGGAATCGACAGATAGAATTTTGTCGATGGAAGCCGGGATGTGGATGTGCTGTTTTTTTCCCACCATCTGGCAGGCTGCCAGCAGGGGATCTCTCACCACCTCTTCCTGAAGGAAGTCGTCCACTTTCTCTGTTACTTTGGCCAGCTGCAGCAGGGAATTCTTCACAAACCACTGGTTGTATTTCTGCTTATCCTCCTGCTGCTGAAGCTGGGTCACCAGCCGCTGCTGCTCCCGGTACACCAGGTACTCCTTGAATGCCAGGTTCATCCAGGTTAAGGCTTGGTCCATCCACCCCTGCTCTACCATTGTTCGGGTGGATGCCAGGGTGATGCTGGTGGCTTCCATTGCTGTGAGCCATCCGATGGGCGATAGGGGGGCCCATTGCCCCTGTTTCAGCCTCGGCCCTTCTTCCCAGTCATTGAGAATTAAGCCGCCGGTGTTCGCCTGCACCCATAGAAACCGGTTGGGTGTTCTGATGCGCTCGTGCTGCTGTACCGTTACCAGGCTGTCTTCCAGAGATACCAGCTGAAACTGACTGTGGACTTTCTCTGGTAACAGATAGCGCTGCAACCGTTCCAACCAGCTGACCACCAGTTTTTCCAGTTCTTTTCCCATTTCTCCCGGGTCTTTTAACGCTTCAATAAAGCGACTTCGTTCCAGCACCACTACCGTGGTGCCATGTCGGCCATTCATGAGGATGCCCCGCTGGTTGTCCTGGTAGGGCAGCAAAGGAAACAGCAGCTCCCCTTCTGTTATTTCAAAAACAAACTGACGGCGTCCTGCCGGTTGAAAATCGTCAATTTTAACGGAAAATAGATCTGCTTTTCCTTCGGTCACCAGGTACACCTGGTTCTGGTCGCGGAGCAACAACGGTTTGTTCCCCTCCAGTTCCAGGGGGGTGCCTAAGGATTTGATTTGCTCATGTAGGTTTTCTTTGTTCAGATCCATGCAGTCACCCCTTTCCTAACCCATGTTGATGAGGTTGGCATAGTACCCACCCATGTTTTTCAAGTCTTCGTGGGAGCCACGTTCCACTATTTTGCCCTGCTCCATCACAATGATTTCGTCGCAGTCGCGAATGGTGCTGAGGCGGTGCGCCACGATGATGCAGGCACAACCACGACGACGGATGTTTTCGTCCAGTTCTTTTTCTGTCAGCGGGTCCAGTGCGCTGGTCGCCTCGTCTAATACCAGTATGCTGGGATTGTTCACCAGCGCCCGGGAAATTTCAAGCCGCTGGCGCTGGCCGCCGCTGAAGTTGGTGCCACCTTCATCCAATTCAGCCATGTAACCGTTGGGTCGTTCTGACACGTCCCGGTGAATGCAGGCGTCTTTGGCCGCCTGAACCACATCCAGTTCAGGGGTGGTGGGGTCCCACAGGGTGATGTTGTCCTGGATGGTTGCCTTAAACATGGCAATGTCCTGGTCTACCACGGCAATGGAGTTGGTCAGCATCTGACGGGGCAGTTCTTTTCGTTCCTTGCCGTCGAAGAGAATGCGTCCTGACCAGGGCTGGTAGAGCCCTGACACCAGTTTGGCCACTGTGGATTTGCCGCTGCCGGAACCGCCCACCAGGGCCACTCGTTCTCCTGGTCTCAGGGTAAGGCTGAAATCATTGATCAGCGGTGGTTCCAAAGGGCTGTATCCAAAAGAGACCTGCTCCAATGTGACCCACCCCTCCAGTTTCTCTTCCCAGATTGGCCGGTCTTCTCCGGCTTCTCCGACTTTCCCAGCTTCGTTATTTTCCTGGTTTTCATTATTTCTCTGGTTGTTTGCCTGCATCTCAGCTGTTGTTTCCGGCAACAGGGTCATGCCGTCGACGGGGTATTTCAGCACGTCGTCCAACCGTGCCATGTCTCCCTTCAGGGTCTGTAACACGCCACCCATCTGCACCAGGCTGTTCACAGGGTCCATGAAACTGCCCATGAGGCTTTGGAAGGCCACCAGCATCCCCACGGTCATGTGACCGTCCAAAATACGGAAACCGCCCACGATCAGGACCAGGGTGTTGGTCAGGGCCGTGAGGAACCCGGGAATGCCTGAAAGCAGCTGGTTGGAAACGCCCATTTTCTGTTCTGCGTTCAGGGTTTTAGCCTGGTACCCTGCCCATTTTGCGAAGAAATCACCTTCGGAGCCGGTGGCTTTCAGGGTTTCAATCATTTGCAACCCTGACATGGCGGTACCCTGCAATTTGCCATAATCCTGCAACAGTTTGGCATTCATGTCTTCCCGTTTATTGGATACCATTCGCAGGTACAGGACACTGATAATGGCCACCACCACGCCGATGAGGGTCAGCACAACGTCGTACTGGATCATGATGAAGACGTAAAAGATAATGACCATGAAATCCAGAAATGTTTTTGCCATCTGGCCTGACATCACTTTGGCCACCTGGTCGTTGCTTTGCATTCGAACGCTCAGGTCGCCCACATAACGCTGCTGAAAAAATTCCACCGGCAGCCGCAGCACATGCCATAAAAACTGGCCGGAGGTACTGAGGGCCACTTTGGTTTCCAGCCGCAGCAGGTAGTATTCCTGAATCCAGGTGAGAAGCGCCCTGAGCACTGCGGTGATTCCCATACCCCATAACAGGGCCTTCAGCCAGTTGTCCCGGCCTCCCAGAAGCACTTCGTCCACAAAAATCTTGGAAAACACCGGGATGACAATGCCGGGAATTACCAGCAGGAGGCCGATGATGATGCTGTAGGTCAAGGCGGTTTCTGAGCCTTTGACCCGTTTAAACAGGGCTTTGATGATGCTGGGCCGGCTGCCGCCTTTTTTAAAGTCGGGGCCGGGCTCGAAGGTGATCACCACGCCGGTGAAGGCTTGGTCCAGCTCTTCTTCTGTCACTGTGCGGGGGCCGGTTCCCGGGTCGTTCAAGTACACTTTGCCATTTTTGAAGCCTTCCAGCACGAGAAAATGGTTGAAATTCCAGTGAATAATAGCGGGGCCGGTGAGCTTCTTCAGAGAAGCGGGTTCCCAGCGGTATCCTTTGGATACGAGGCCGTAACGCCGGGCGGCCCGCAGCATATTGCTGGCTTTACTGCCGTCCCGGGAGACGCCGCACTGTATCCGCAGTTCTTCCAGGGGAACAAATAGTTTGTAGTGGGCTAAAATCATGGCCAGGGAGGCGGCGCCGCATTCCACAGCTTCCATTTGGAGCACTGTGGGTACTTTATACCGAAATCCGGTTGGTTGTGCTGACATAGTTTCGCCTCCTTAGTCGAAAGGCAGGTATTTTTTAATCTTGGGAATGATCATTCGAATGGGTTGCTGGGAACTCACCGTGATGGAGCCACTGCCCACAGTACCGCTGTCAATGACCATGGGGGGGCCCATGGGGGTGGACCACTGGTAGCCGCTGGGGGTATTGGGGTTGGTCACCAGTTCAATACGCACTTCGATGGGGGCTCCCTGGCCTGCCAGCTGGCTCACCAGTTCTTGGTTCCCCAAGGTTAACAGCATTCCCTGAGCCGTTGCCGGGTACTCAGACACCGACACCACCCGACCCAGCATGTAGCCATATTCTTCTTTCTTGGCCACTCCCGGAGAAATCTGAGCCTCCATGCCGGGGATGATCTGTTTGCCCCGGTCTGCCGGCACATACAGAATTCCCTGTAAGTCCTGCACACTGCTGCCTTCCTGAACGATACTGAAGAGGGACGCGCCCGGCTGTACCAAGTCGTCCTGGCTCACCCGCACTTCCAGCACCCGGCCACTGACGCCGGCCACGATGTTGGAAGAAAACTGCAATTGCTGCTGCAAGGCTTCAATGCGGCGTTGTGTGTCCACCATTTCTCTGGCGGTGGAAGAAGCCAGGCGGTTTTGTCGGTCTTCCAACTCTTCTTCCAGCAACCGTACCTGAAGCCGGGTCTGCGTCAGCTGCGCCTCCTGGGCCCGGAGAGACTGCGCGGTTGCCTGTTCCTGAGAAGGAAAGGCTTCCACCGCCTGCCGGGCTCGTTCCACATTCATTTCATACAGCTTAAACTGGTTCACTGCTGCTTCGTACTCTGTCTGGGAAACGGCACCGGCTTCATGAAGGGCTTTTTTTCTGTCCACTTCTTCCTGCTGCCGTTCTGCCTGCATCTCAGCTTCCTCCAGCGCAATCATGGACCGTTCCAGTTCAAAGCGGTTCAGGCTGGCATTAGCGGCTTCCCGATTGTAATTGGCTTCCATGATCACCACCTGGGCGGCGGCATCTTCCAGCCGACGGGTCATTTCATACAGTTCATACAGTTCTTCCTGAAAAGCGGCTTCCTGAAATTGGGGCAGGCTTGTTTCCACCCGTTCCAGTTCAGTGATTTTCAGTTTCAACCGGTTAATTTCTTCCACCATCTCCTGCTGTTCGATGCGGGCCAGCACGTCGCCCTGGCGCACCACATCTCCCTGTCTCACCCGAATGTCTGTCACCCGGCCGCTGCTGGAGTGGGTGACATTGTGAACGCCGCCACTGGTGAGTAGAATCCCCTGCCCGTGGGTTTTGGCGGGAATGCTGCCGAAAATCCCCCATATCAGTGCGGTAACTACCATGGCCCCAATGGCCAGCAAAGCCAGCCAGGCTCGGGGGGTGGTGACTGTCATGATCTGGTCAAGCTGCTCTGGGGATGACAGCCGATCCAGTGATGTTTTACGAAATATTTTGCTCATGCGCTTCCCCTCCTATTCACTGTCCAACAGTTCGTAGACAAAGCGGCCATTGACCACCCGTTTTTGGTAAATGTGTTTACCGGCGACTCGTCCCGTGGAATCAAAGTGGATGTTGCCCGTCAAACCTTCCCAGGTGATCATCCTGAGGGCTTCTGCCACATCGGCGGGAGCAGGGCTTTGCGCCCGGTTCACGGCTTCTGCCAAAATGTGGATGGTTTCGTACCCCTGCACCGCCCATTCGTCGGGTGCTTTTCCATGGACCTGCTGAAAAGTTTCGAGGAATTGGTTCATCCTGGCACCTCCCGTTTCCATATTTGCCAGGGAAGCCAGTACTGCCCCTTCCCCATACTCTCCAAAAGTGTGGATAAAGTCCACGTCCATGCCTGCATCTGCCAGGATGGCCGGGGATTCGCCCGCCTCCTGCAGCCGGAAGAGAAACTCTTTGCCTGTCAGCATGGAGTCTGCCACAAAGACGGCTTCGTAATCCATGGCTTGCCATTTTTGCAGGGCTCGCCGAAAATGGGTGTCTTCATGGAATCGGGTGGCTCTGTCCACCACCTGAAGATTTAAATCATCTGCCGCTGCTTCAAAGGCATTGGCCAATCCCCGGCCGTATTCGTTGTCGGCATAATAAATCACAATCCGTTCCAGGCCTTGTTTATGGGCATACATCGCCATTTCCCTGCCGATGTCATCATCGCCGGGGATGTTTTGGAATATGTTTCCATACCCCCGCTGGGTCAGGCGGCTGTTGGACACAATGGGGGAGATCATCAGCATTCCCGCATCCTCATAAATGGTGGAAACAGGAATGGTGACGTGGGTGCTGGTATGACCAATGACAGCGCTGAGGCTCCTGTTATTGGATAATTCCTGGGCAATGATGGTGCCTTTCATCACAGATGCTTCATCATCATAAGGGGCCAGTTCCAGTGTTCTGCCTGCCACGCCGCCTGCTGCGTTTATTTCCTCCAATGCCAATAGGGCACCATCCATAAAGTCGGTATTGGTGGTCAGAAACGGGATGCGCCCTGCCACCGCGAAGGTCACCGGCTGCTCAGGATTTCGTTCCCATGTTCTTCGCTGTCCTTCCAGGGTGTCGGCACTCTGGCATCCACTGGCCAGCACTGCCAGAAGACCGACGCCTGCGCACAATCTGATTAACCTCTTATTCATCGCATTATAGCCCCCTCATGACTCAATAGTGGTCTTCCATAACGAACCTGCAACCCTTTTTCGGCATCCATTTTGGCTTCATGCCCCTTCAACCCCATGGTCAGCATCTTCTGGTGGCTTTCAATGTCACCGGCTTCGACCCATGGGCCTTTCTGCCACTGCTGACTTTCCTGAAAAAGCGATTTTCTCAGCACCAGCCGCACTGGTTTATTGTTCTGGTTTTTCAAGCCGGCAATGTGCATGCCTAACGCCACCATGTTCACCAGGCTTCTGCCGTTCAGGGGTGACACCGCTGTCAGCAGAATCCCTTCTCTTTCAAAAGGCTGTAGGCAACCCATGGCCTTTTCGGTTAACAAACACTGCAGCCCATTGCCCCGGTACCTTGGGTGAACATTGGTACCCTCCAACTGAATAACCTGCCCCAGTTGGCTTTGGGCAATCCCCAAACAATGCCCCAGGTTGTCTTTTCCCTCCCCGGGCCAGGCAATTACCCGGAAGGCTCCCAGCCCGGTTTCGTCATACATGCCCAGGAGAAAGCCATGTTCCTGATTCAGGTACCCTGCCATTTCTTCCCGGGTATAGGGGATGTACAGGTCCGGGTTTTCCAGTTCACTGATGACCGACTGGTGCAAGGCCATCACTTCTTCCAGTGCCTCTGTTTCAAGGATGGCCAGACGGCAAAGGCTGCTTTTTTTCGTCTCCCGGTTGTAGCAGGAAAGAAGGGGACTGTTTTCAATGGTGCTTCGATGAATCACTGGTTTGACGGGTGCCATGGCCACGCCTCCTCTCGCTGATTTATTTTTTCCACCAGGTTGATTTAGTGGTTATTTCAGTGGTTATTTCAGTGGTTTTAAGGGGTTTTTGAAAGGTTCTCAGAGCCCCGTGCCTGCTGCCATCTGCCGCAGGGTTAATCGGGTCAGGTGAGCCAGTGCGCTGCTCTGGCCTTTTGTGGTGTAGATGTCTGGGTTTCGGCTGCCCCAGGCTTCCAGCTGGTGTGCCGCCTGGGCCACCACTTTCACCACTTCCTGAAAAGCTTTATCAGATAAGTGCTGGTCTTTCAGGTAGTTTTGCATTCGCCCCCCGGGGCGATAGGTCAGGTCTTCCTCAATACCGAAGAAATGGAGCAGCCAGGAGGCTTTGAACTCGCCCAGGGCAGCCACGATCCCCCGGTAGTCGGCCACCATTTCGTCCAGCAGGTGGTTTTTGGCACTGCCGTACACCCGCAGTGTCACGTAATGAGTGGCTTCGTGGGCCAGCCGGATGGCTCGGGAATGGGCCAGCCATTCACTGTTCTTAAGGCCCAGGGCCGTGGCGGTCACCCCACTGTAGGGTGCCTGGGTGATGAGAAGAAACACATCCCGGTAATGTTCCGGTGCCTCTTTCATGTGCTGAAAACTGAAAGCGGCTCCTTTTTGCTTCCGGTATTGTTCCACCCGGTCCCAGTTGTTGTAGCCCTTCACCATGCAGGCCCCCGTGGAAAGGGGGATTTCCACCGGTTCATTCCGGCGGGCCAGTGCCCGCATCAGGTTTTCAAAATCGGGCCGCGAGGGAATATCCAGCACCGGCAGATGCCCTGCTTCTGTTGGGTGAAAAAACAGCCGAATTCCTTCGGGGTCTTCCAGTGGCAACCCGGTGGCTTTTTTCATTAACAGGGGGCTGAGGCCCTTTTTGGTGGCAGCCTGGTATTCGCTGTGTTGGCTCATGCCTGCTTCAATGGGAAAACACAGTTGCCGCAGGGGGGTTTTCAGCACCTTCATCAGGCTTTGCTTCTGGGCCATGGCCTGGTAGCGCTGCCAGTCCTTGATAAATGCCTGGTCTTCAAGGCGGGTGGTCAGATCTGGTGCTTCCCGGGGCTGCACCCAGTGGTTTTCATCCAGTAAACTGGCTGTCGCTCCGGCTGTGGGTGTGCCTGTGTGATTGGTGCCTGTGGGTGTACCTGTGTTTTTCACATGCGTGTTCATGGGCTGCCTCCCGTCAATGAAGCACATTATCAGTTTCAACCAGTTAAACCTGATCTCTACACACAACCGCCTTCGGCTGGTTTTCAGTAAATAGGTTGCAGGGAATAATGAATAGACACCACTCTTTTCAAGTTGTTCACACATATTTGCGCAGGCTTTTTACCATGCATGAACAAAAAGTTCCCGCTTATCCCTGAAGCGGGACTTCCGATTCTTCCCGTTCACCTTTACTTCGGCGCAGGGTGGTCATAAAGGCCAGGGTCAGTACCAGCACCCCTGCCCCGATGAAGCCAATACCCCGCTGGTTGCCCAGCGTGATCATGCCTCCAAAGACCATGGGTCCCAACATCTGCCCGATTTTTTTCACGTTGCTGTAGTATCCCAGTGCCAGGCCCCTACCCAGCCGCTGGGCTGATTCCAACCCCAGCAGGTAATTGGTTTGGGCCACCAGAGCAAAGCTGTCGGCGATGCCCAGAAGAAAAGCAGCGGCAAAGGCGGCCATCAGTGTACCCACTGATGCAAAAACCACCATGGCACCCACGGTGCTGAGGGCTCCCATGACCACCAGGGTTTCCACCCGGAGCCGTTTGCCCAGCACGCGATTGATCACCGGCCCCAGGTAAACGATACAGACGCCGTTCACCAGAAACGCCCGGCCCACATTGGCCACAGGCACATTCATTTCCTGGGTCAGAAGGGGGAAGAAGTAGTCAAGAAACATCATGCAAATGCCGGCAGGCAGTAAGATTCCCAGAAAAAACAGAGACACTTTTTTGTCGGAAAAGAAGTGTTTCAGGGGATTTGTCTGTTTCTTTTCCATGCTTTCCACCAGCTTTTCTTCCACCGGCGGGGCCTTCAAATCGGTTTCTGTCGGCTTTTGGGTAAATTTCAGAACATACAGGGCTGCCAGAGCAATCAACCCCACTGTTACCATGAATACCCCCCGGTAGGCGATGCGGTCTGCCAGCATGGCCCCGATGACCACGCCACAGTTCATGCCGGAATAAATACCGGCATTGAGGGAGGCATATCCCTCAAATCTGTCAGAAGCCAGGGTCAGCACACATCCACGCATGGCCATGAGGATAAAGCCGTACCCGGCTCCGGTAATGCCCCTCACCAAAACAAACACCAGGGGGTTGGTGGTGAACCCAGACATCAGGGTGCCTGCTCCCAGCACCAGAACACCTGCAAAAAAGGTTTTTCGCCAACCGATTTTGTCGATGTATTTTCCTGCCAAAATAATGCCCAATGCCCCCAGCAGGAAGTTGAAAGAAATGGGAAGACCGTAAATCACATTCTCAGAAAGGCCCATCACAGGTCTGGAGATGGATTTCATGAGAAGGGGGATGAAGGAGGAGGACATGAAAATGGCGGTGAAGACGATGAAGGCCAGCACCCGCACCACCAGCGCATCCATGGTCTGGTCTTCCTGTGGCAGGCATGCTTCTCCCGGCAGTGTCTCGTGCCTCTGCCAGGTTTCTTCGTCAGCCGATGAAGGCTTCTTTTTTCGGCTCAGCCACACCATGAGAAAAAAGGTGAGTTCCACCATGAAAAAGGTGGAAGTGACCAAAACGGTGAGGGTGTCCAGCATCAGCTCCCGCAGTTGGTGGCGCAGGTATTCCTGAGAGACCGTCACCTGCAGTGACATGCCGCTGATTTCCCCTGCTGCTTCCGGCAATGGAATGCCGGCGACTTCTTCCCCTGGTTGCCAGGCACTGCCGGCTTCCTCAGGGGTCATGCCGTGAATAATCCGGTCATTTTGAATCATCCGAATGCCTTCCACTTCAGGCAGAGAATTGGCAATGTTGGCCAGGTACTGGTCCATTTGGTAAAACTGGTGGTAACCCACCCCTTTAGCCAATACCGTCTCGATGTCTTTTTCAATAATGGCGGCCACGGCCGCTGTGTTGTCCCGGGTCTGGGTCAGGTAAGCTTCATGGAACATCTGATAGTTTAATAAGCCGTAAATGACCTGGGCAGACCCAATGACCCCCACCATCAACCACAGCAGGATTTTTCGATCAATGTTCCCTTCTACTGTTACCGGCGATTTTCTCCCGCTGAGAAAAATCAGTGCCAGGGTGGCCATACACACCAACAGCAGCAGGTTGCGTCCCTGTTGATACAGGTAAGGCCTGACCCGTTCTTCCACAAGGCTTTCAGAAAAGGCCAGTCCCAGACTGCCAATGGGATGGCCATCCTGGTTCAACACCGGAAAAAACTGGTGGTACACGCCTTCTTCCAAAATGTGCATGTACGCCTGTGAGGGCTTTTCATGAAAGACTGCCTGCCGCTTCATGTTTTCAGACAGGGGGATGTCTTCCAGAGCATACAGTACCTCTCCCGTTCCGGAATACACTTCCACCTGCTGGATGTCTGGAAGCTGGCCGCGAATTTCTTCCAACAGTGCTGTCATGCCATGGAAATTTTCAAGGGGCTTCCCGTATTTGACAGCAAATTCAATTTTTCGAACGGTTTCACCCACCACCACTGACTGGCTGTTCATCAGAGAGGTGACATACTGGTTCCGAAAAGAACTGATGTTAAGCATGCCGGTGAAGGCCAGCACACCGATGATTAACATCAGGGAAGCCACGATAAAGGTTTGTTTCATTTGTTTCTGATTGGTGTCTGCCAGGTTCCTGTTTGTCTGCTTCACCCACATCATCTCATTTCTGTGTTTTCAAGGCTGCCTCATCATGTCACATGCTGGCAGCTGGTGCCTTTACTGGCTATTGCTGGTTAGTGCTGGTTAGTGCTGGTGTCACTGGTTGTGGACTGACTACTGCAGGCTGTTGCAAACTGTTGCCGGCTGTTGCCGACAGCTTGTGTTCGTGGATTGTGGCGTTTCTTTCGCCACCGAATGAGAGCCCGTTTGTTTATTCGGTGCTTTGATAGATTTCATCGGCAATGAGCAAAATCTCAAAGGGCGGCTGGTATCCGGTACGCTCAGCCACCGCCATGTTCAGAACAATGCTGGGGGTGTCACCGTAGACCTGAGGCAGTTCCCCGGGGTTTTCGCCCCTGAGCACCCGCCCAATCTGGTCTGCCCCAAAGCGACCCACACCTGTAAAGTCGGCCCGGTACAGACTGAGAAGCGCTCCGTGACGCACTTCTGTGGCCCCCAACTGTGAAAACACAGGGATTCCCGCTTCGTACAGGGGGGTTAACAGCCGTTCCAGCTCCTGGTTGTCCCGGGTGCCCGCCGTCATGTACAGGGCGTCCACTTCGCCGGCCAGTTCTGTGTAGGCTTGCAGCAATTCTTCGTGGTATCGATCCCGGTCTTCTTCTCCGGAGGCTTCTGTCACGATGCGGGTCACCAGTTCAAAACCCCGTTCTTCTTTCAGCGATTCCAAATCTTCCAGAGCGGCATAAATACGCCCTTCCAGGGAATCTTCGTAGACAAGCCCCAGTTTTTCAAACGCAAAAATATCATGGAACACTGCCACCTGCCGCTTGTAGCGGTCTGCATCCATGTGGGCCCACAAATGGTCTTTTCCTGAGTTGTGGGGTGATTCGATGATTCCTGCCTGAACGGCATTGCTGGTGGAAAATACCAATGTGGGCGTTTCGTGATCAGCTGCTGCCATCACTCTGCCGAAGTAAGTGCCCAACACAATCATCAGATCCAGATCTTGTGTTTTCTCCACCCGATTCACCAGTGCTTCTGTCGCGTCGTCATCAAGCAGGGAATAATGGGCATCTTGAACAAAAGTGACGTAGGAGCTCCCATTGTTCGCTTCCACCCACTGCCACATGACCAGGCTGTCTTCCTGGCCTTCTGTGAAAGGAATTTCATCTGGATTAATATCAATCCACCCCAATTCCTGCAGGCCTATCAGGAGACCATGAAAGGTACCGGCAAAATTGGTGAAGGGGTCTGTTTCCGCATAGCCAATGCGCAGAGGTGGCCCCTCGAAATCGGCAGGAGGCCCTGTTTCTAACACTTCTGCCCCACCTGCTCCAACGGCTCCTGCCTGCAGTACCAGCAGGCCTGTCAAAAGGGCTATCACCAGGGTGATGCTCCCTATTCTTTTTTTCATGGTTATCGCTCCGTTCCTTGATTGTCTTCAGCCTGGCAGCCACTTGTCTTCAGTTTGCTATGCACTTCTTCAAAGTTGCATTTGTACTCGTTCAGTATAGCAGGTTTTTAAGATTCAGACTATTGTCTATTGCGATACTTTCTTTGATTTGTGACATTATTTTAGCAATGTTTCCTTCACGCACTTTCATCGCCTATTTGACATTTTCCGATGCATTATTTTTCATTTACAAGCACGCATTCACCCCTGCGCTGTCGAAGTGGAATCGTTGAAAAGATGGATTCTTTCACCTGTACCATAGCAGATTTCACAGGCCTCACCCATTTTTGGGGTAATTAACCTTATTTTTGGGGTGATTGCCTATTTTTAGGGGTAATTGCCTATTTGATTTTTCATCTCGTTGTTATTTCCCAAGTAGCAGCCTTTCTTGATTCGTGATTTCAGGGTAGAAAAAAAGCTCCCGGAAGTTGCATCTGGGAGCTTTTTCAAAAAATGCTTACTGGAATGCCTGTTGGAATTTATAATGAAATGTGCTGAAATACTTACTGAAATGCTTGATGAAATGCTTACTGGAGTCCGAAGAATTCCCGGGCGTTATGGTAGCAGATATTTTCCACCACCTGCTTCAGTGCGGCTTCACCGGAGAAGTATTCGCCCCGTTCCACCAGGGATCCCAGGTAGCTGCAGAGCATGCGGCGGTAAAGTTCATGGCGGGGATAGCTGAGGAAACTGCGGCTATCGGTGAGCATGCCAACTGACAGGCTGATGGGGTACAGGTTGGCAACGGCTTCAAACTGGCGCTGAATGCCATAGGCCTGATCGTTGAACCACCAGGGGGCTCCCAGCTGCACCTTGGCCCGGGTGCCGCCCTCGCAGAAGCCGGCGGCCAATATGGCGAAGGTTTCCATGAGCACCGGGTTCAGGGGATACAGAATGGTTTTGGGAAGGGCTTCCCGTTCTTTCAGGTAGTTCAGGAGTGTCCCCACGCTGCGAACAGAGGTGGTGTCGTCGGTACAGTCGAAGCCGGTGGAAACGCCCACCTGTTTTTCCATCACCTTGTTGGCACCCTGATAAGTGCCGATATGAAGCTGCATCACAAAGCCCTGGCGGTGGTACATCTGCCCCATGACTGCCAGACAGGCGGATTTGTAGCGGTTGATTTCCACAGTGGTGAGAGATTCACCTTTGGCGGCTTTTTTATAGATGGTTTCCACCTGTTCTTCGGTGAAGTCGGCCCAGGTGAAATCGGCAATGCCGTTGTCACTGATCATGGTGCCGATGGCTTTGAAGTCCTGCAGCCTTCTTTCCAATGCTGTCATCATGCTGGCAAAGGAGTTGACGGTTATGCCGGTGACGGCCTCCAGCTGGGGCAGGTAGCCGGGGAAATCAGCCTTTTCGCAGTAAAACACCTTGTCGGGGCGGAAGGCGGAAAGAACGCGCACCTTCAGACTGGGATCTGCCAGCATTTTTTCGTGATATTCCAGGGAATCCACCGGATCTTCGGTGGTGCTGGCCACTTCCACTTTGGAAACCTCCATGCACCACCGGGGGGTCATTTGCTTTTCCACGATCATGGCCTTGGTTTGTTGGTAGATGGCTTCGGCGTTTTCAGGGCCCAGGGGTTCGTCGATGTCAAAATACCGCTTCAGTTCAAGGGCGCACCAGATATACAGGGGGTTGCCGATGAGCTGGGGCATGATTTGCGCAAAGGCCAGGTATTTTTCATAATAGCTGGCGTCGCCGGTGATGAGGCGTTCGTCGATGCCAAAGGTACGCATGGCCCGCCATTTGTAATGATCTCCAGCCAGCCACATCTCTCCCAGATCTTCAAACACGTTGTTTTCGCAGATCTCTTTTGGTAGCAGGTGACAGTGGTAATCGATGATGGGCAGGTCTTTGGCATAGGCATTGTAGAGATGCTTGCCGGTTTCATTGGTTAAAAACAGGTTTTCTGAGAACATGGTTCCTCCTTCTCTGCAGGCCGTCGGCCTGCGGGGTGAATGATTTTGGGTGAACAGGCGGCGGCTAAAAGCCGATGAGGGCGCCCCCGTCCACCGGCAGGCAGATACCGGTGACAAATTTGGCGGCATCGCTGCAGAGGTACACGGCTGCCCAGCCGATATCTGCCGGTTCACCCACTTTGTTCATGGGGGTGCGGCCCAGAATTTTGGCCTTGCGTGCCGGGTCATTATCGGTGGCTTTCCGGAACATGGGGGTGTCGATCCACCCGGGGGCAATGGCGTTCACTCGAATGCCGTCGCCGCTGATTTCGCTGGCCAGGGTGCGTACCAGTCCCAGATAGGCTGATTTGGCGGCGGCATAGCCCATGACAAAGGGCTGGCCGATGAAGCTGGTCATACTGGCGGTGAAGAGAATGCTGCCACTTCCCCTTTGGCGCATATGGGGCACAAAGGCTTTTGAAAGGGCAAAGGCACCGGTGACATGCACCTTCATGACCCCTTCAAAGTCTTCCACGGTCATTTCTTCCACAGGCTTTTTACAGTGGTTGCCTGCATTGTTGATGAGAATATCCACCTGGCCGTGGGCTTCAATGAGCTCCGCTGCCAGTACTGGTGCCTCCTGGGTATTGGCCACGTCATACTGACGGTAAAAAACACTGCCGGGGTACTGGTCGCAAATGGCCTGGGCGGTTTCCGGCAGACTGCGGCCCAGCATAACCACTTTGGCACCGGCGCTGACCATGCATTCCGTCATGGCCAGACCCAGTCCGGTGGCACCACCACTGATGACGGCGGTTTTTCCCGCCAGGGAAAAAATTTGGGAATAGGATGATTCCGTCTTTTTCACTGATCTTCACTCCTCACAGCCGGTTTTTTGGCTTTCTTTTGCCGGCGTTCTGATATCAATATGGTCAATATGTGCTGGTGTATCGATTGAGTCCCATGATTTTTAATGAATTGAGGCTCTTTATGTGTCGCATCTGCGAGGTTTCACCACGTCTTTTTCCTGGTACTTATAAGGAATGAAATATTCTTTATGTCCCTGTTCTTCAGCCTTGGTTAACTGACCACCGGCCACGGCAGTCACCAGCTGCACCAGGCGGGCGGTGGCGTCCTCCTGGGTGCATGCGCCCCGGAGCATGACGCCGGCGTCCACGTCCATATCGTCGGACATGTGCCGGTAGGTGTCACTGTTACCGGTGATTTTCACCACCGGAGCCACGGCAGAGCCCACAACACTCCCCCGTCCTGTCACCAGAAAAGTGAGGTGACTGCCACTGGCGATCAGGGCCATGAGGCCTTCGTTATCGTTGGGGTTGGTAATGCCGAAGTTCATCCAGTGGGGGTCGGGGGTGGTGTCCAGCAGCCACAGGCCGGGATGGGGCGGGTTGGCACCCACTTTCAGCACGCCCTGAATGGGCCGGGAGCCGCTTTTGATAAAAGCACCCATGCTTTTTTCTTCGATGGTGGAAAGCCCGCCGGCGAAGTTGCCGGGACTCACGGAATACTGGCGCACGGCTTTGCAGTAGTCAAGGGCTTTGTCGTAGGTGTTGGCCAGGGCTTCCCGGGCGGCTTCGTCGGCTCCCCGGGCCAACAGGTGGTCCCGCAGGCCGATGGCTTCCACAATTTCTTCAAAAATAGCGGTGCCCCCCTGATCCACCAGCCAGTCGTAAAACCGACCCACCAGCACATTGCCTGCCAGGCCGCTGGTGTAGTCACTGCCGCCGCATTCGGCGCCAATCACCAGATCGGCAACGCCCATGGGCACCCGGGGGGTGTTCTCCAGCTGCTGCTCCAGGTCTTTCACCAGTGTCAGGCCTTTTTCAATGCTCTTTTGGGTGCCGCCGGCGTCCTGTATAAAGAACCATTCCGCGGGCTTTCCCTCAGCGGCGGCTTTTTCTGCCAGCCATTGGGGCTGAATGTATTCGCAGCCCAGGCCCACTGCCAGCACCGCCCCCACATTGGGGTGGCGTATGAGGGCAATGAGCATGCGCACGGCGTATTCATTATCGGTGCAGCCCTGAAAACCCACCACTTCCACCTCTTGATGGTCGGTGCGTTTGACGATTTCCTTGGCGACAAAGCTGGCGCATTCAACGGTGTAGATCACCAGCACCTTGTTGCGAATGCCTTTTTTTCCCTGGGACCGTTCATAGCCCAGCCATTGCATTGGTGACGGTGAGGTATCCTGATTCATGACGCTTCCTCCCTTATTCATAGCGGGTATCCGTCGGGGCACCGGTGTGGGCATCCAAGTGGGACGACCGTTCATCGTACAGGCTGCGCATGCAGTGGAGATGCACCCATGCACCCTTTTCAACGGGCATGGTGGTGCAGCCGATGACCACGCCGTATTTCACAATGGGTGTTTCTGCCGACATGGCGCTCAGGGCGATTTTATGCCCCGGGGGAATCACTTCCACCGCCTCCAGAGAAATGGATTCTCCTGGAGGAAGGCCTGTGAGGGGCACCGGCCCGGGAGAAATCTCACCCAGTGCCGTAGCCACATTGTCTGTCGGGTCAATGACAAAGGCTTCTGAATTGGAGAGGTTCTCAGCTTCTTTCACAGCTTCTGTTGGCTGTTTCATGGCACACCCTTCTTTCTGTTGGTTCCATCTTATTCCGTTTATAGGATGCCGAAGGTGCGGAAGGCTTCGGTGGCGGTCATGCCGTCTTCGATGGCTTTGCGCACCACTTTCTCTCCGGCGGCTTTTTCCAGTGATTTTTCAATGACTTCTGTGGCAATGCCGGCGGGGATGATGAGTACGCCATCGACGTCGCCGAACACAATGTCGCCGTCTTGAATGGTTACCTGGCCGATCTCAATGGGGCAGCGGAAATCCACCACCTGGGTGCGTACAGAAGAATCCTGGGCGTAGCAGCCGTTGCTGAACACGGGCCAGTTTTGCTCCAGTACCTGGGGCGTATCCCGGTGCCAGCCGTTGACCACAGCTCCCACCGCTCCCCGCACCCGGGCCGTAGCGGTGAGCAGCTCACCCCAGTAAGCACACCGCTTGGTGCCGCCGGTGGCAATGTAGATGTCGTTGGTTTCCAGCTGGTCAAGGGCTTCGGTGAGCAATCCAAAGGGTTTTTTCTGTTCGCTGAACACGTCAATCATCAGCACTGTCATGGCTTTGCCTGCCAGCTTCATATCTTCCCGCATGGGGCGGACATCCTGGGGAAGAAACTGGTGGTAGTAGCCCATGACATCCAGAATATCACCCACCACAGGGGTGTAGAGTTTTTCTTTCATAAGTTGGAACATTTCTGTTTCATTTTGCCATAAAGACATGAAATTGCCTCCTTTTTCTCGGTTTTGATTTTCGGCTTTGGTTATGGCTTCGGCTTTGGCTTTAATTTGGGTTTTGGTTTTGATGTGATAGGTGCCTGTTGCCTTTTTCTTCTGAATGATTGAATGATTGAATGATTAATGACTCAACTTTCCCACCAGTTTTTGACAGATAATCCGTCCGAAATCGGCTGAAAGTTATGTACTTGCAAATAACCTACATCTTAGCGTATCGGGAACTGCATTTAAGAATACATTCATAATCTGATCT
>NZ_JBCITM010000016.1:0-89680 GCF_039414295.1 Anoxynatronum sibiricum
GATCAGATTATGAATGTATTCTTAAATGCAGTTCCCGATACGCTAAGATGTAGGTTATTTGCAAGTACATAACTTTCAGCCGATTTCGGACGGATTATCTGTCAAAAACTGGTGGGAAAGTTGAGTATATTATAAAAATACTCATCTCTTTCTTTAAACACCTGCATATATATGGGCACAATGTCCACATGTGGCGAAACATGTGATGCAACCGAAAGAATGGGGTAGACTAACTTATGTTTAGACAACGATCTTATGGTTGCCCCACTTTTTGCTTCAATAATAAAGAGTGTATCTCTTCCCTTTCTTTTTTCTACAAACAGAGCGTCAATCTCAACCTGCCCATTGCGGTGTTCAAATACTTGTTTGATTAACGAGTGGACTTTAAATTTAAAAGAAAACGTCGATTTTCCAGTAGTTGGAGCCCCAGGAACCATCTTCACATCAAAGCTTAATGCTTCGCTCAACAAACCACTGGTAAGCGCTAAATTGACCAGTGATGTTTCTGATAAAACAGGCATAATTTTGTAACCTTTCAATGAGTTGAGATTTTTTTTAGGATGAAAGATGTCGGGTTGACTCATCCTAAAAACTTCATCGTTTACGAGAAAAAAATCTTTCAAGCGATCTTTTACCTTCGCTAAGATAAACTGTGTACCCGTACCATGATTAGATGCTCCCAATCGGAGAACCATTGTATCATTGTCTCTTAATTGCTTAGGCAGTTTCTCATAGCAGTCGATTGAAATTGAGGGCGCAGTCGGTTTTCTTCCCAGCTTATTTCGCAACAAGTAATCTTGGAATGATTCTGGCCCATAAGTTCCAACATTGCAATCAGTTAAGTGAATTAGCGCATGTGACCACATATTTTGTTGCACTCCTCAATTATTTCATTGATTCAAGACAATGGATTTGCTTTAATTTATATCCAGTGTTTCAGAGTTTAAATCATTAATCATCAATATACTCCCATTCTAAGAAACCTTGGTTAGTGGCAATTTGAACTTGCGGTTCAATCGTCCGCTTAAGAGCAGCAATAAAATCTTTCTTCTCAAAATTACTTCTTCTTGTTAACATTTCAACCATTTTTTGATCAACAGTGTAGTAATCCTCCAAATATTTATGCATCCCAGTATTAATCATGCAGTTAACTGCCTTATACTGAACAATGCAGAAATCATCCAAATACTTATTCAGATTTGGGACATGATTACTTTTCATACTGTTAATTCGCTTGAATGTTGGAATCAAATTCCAAACCAGGTCATGTTGCACAAAGCTCCAGGGTACAAAATGATCAATACTAATTTCGCCAAGTTCTAGAGTGTGTTGTGAAGTCATTGGTCTCTTGGTATAGATATCCATTAGTTCAACATTCTCTTGAACAAGCCCCCAAAATCGTTTAGCTTTTGATAGATCACGCTTCATTGGTGGAAAGATCTTTAAAGGTATCGCTGGCACATTCGGATTTCTTCGTTGCAAATAGTTTATGAGAACGTGATCAGACCAGCCGCTAATTACTTGGCGGTTTTTCTGAATAAACGTTGCCCATCGATCATTAATATACAGACTTGTACCCTTACTACTAATTCTGTATAGTGCGTCTTGGTCTCCTTGACTAAGTTCTTGGATTTTTCTGTTTTTATCATGATCAGACAACCCACGAAGTTGTTCGGCATAAAATGGAGTTAAAAGTCTGAAAGTAACATATCTTGCTAAACGGTTAATTTTCGATCTAAAGTCTGCTGCTCCAAAAGATTTGATCGTATCAGCTAAATCATCTTTATTTCTGATAGCTGCCCCGGGATCCCTCTTTAAAACTTCACCAATGATCTCCTCTATTTTATCTAATTTCCCCAATGATAACTTATACTGTGTTACTGGATACCATGCTTCACTGATCATCTTGATCACATTATCTTCGATGTTAACTACTGTTTTTCCTTCTATCGCAGAATCAATTATCCCTCTGAGCCAAAATATTTTGTAGCTATTTGTCATACTCTTATCTGCAAGCATCTGCACCAGTTTAATGGCTTCAAAGGATTGCAGTGGAAGTATTTCCATTGTTTCGCCCTCCTAATAAAGTGTCAGTCAATAAATCAACCCAAATCAACCGACTATTTCCGTAGATGTCGGTGAAGGGATACTGGATGTAAATGTGCTGGGATTTTTCGGGACCAAAGGTGTCACAGAAGAGCTCCATGAAAAGGTCTTCTGCCAGGCTGTTCAGCGTTCCCGTAGAGGTGGCGGCTGGTGTCATCCGGTGGTCACTCCCGTCATTGGCGTTCAGGTGATCTTCTCTCTGCTCTGATGCTCGTGATTAATTCATTTCTTCCATTATATAATAGCTATTCGACCTGTGAAGGCATTTTTCTCTCTTTTTTTGTTTTTTCTGAACTTTTTTCATCAATTGACTTGCCGATGCGGTTTAAAGCAGCAGATTTGGGTAAAATTATCACATATCGAGAATGATTATCACACTCAAATACATATGCATGATTGCACCCTGTGACGCTTTCTCCCGCTCAATGTGAACGTCGGTATTTTGTAAGGATGAGTGAGCCAGTACCTTTGGGCAAACCAATCGAAAGATTGGGACGCAAAGTTTGGAGTCTGCCGTATCATCAGATGCAATGATTGTCCAGCTGCCCCGAGAGGAATGCTGGGCTTTTTTGCGTTTGACGGCTTTTTCTGCAGCGGGAGACAAAAAGGAATCAGAACTAATTGGTTTGAAATGGGAAAGGGGCGTGTTTGTGGCAATAACAAGCTGAGAGGCAACTGTGGATTTGAGTAAGGAGGAGAACTATTGAAAAGACGTATGATCGGATTCATCACGATTTTGCTGCTGGTGCTTATGTCAGTGAGCGGCAGTGTCACCGCCAATGATCTGCAGCTGGCACCGCTGTCTTATGTCAATCTAACTTCACCAACAGGCGGCGAGAGCTTTCAGGTAGGGGGTAACCACACCATTACCTGGCAAAAATCTGCTGCCGGGGGAAACACGCAAATCTATTTTTCTGCCAATGGCGGCGCCAACTGGACTTACATCACCTCGGTTTTAGGAACCAGCTACAACTGGACAGTGCCCGACCAGGTGACAAACCAGGGAAGAATTCGGGTGCGATGGTCGCCCAACAATGATACCTGGTACACCAGTAACAGCGCCAACTTTACTATATTCAAGGCGTTGGATCCCCAGGATTTAAACCTGATTTTGGTGCCACCGGCTCCCACTGATTTGTCGGCAAGCGCTGTTTCAGCTTCTTCCATCAGTCTCACCTGGAAAGACAATGCAGGCAATGAGACTGGCTACAAAGTGGAACGAAGAGTGACCAATCAGGCTGGCGGTTTTAATGAAATTGCTGTGCTGGATGCCAACACCACTCAGTTTGCAGATACCGGCCTGAGCGCCATGACCAACTACACGTACCGGGTCAGGGCGTATAATGGCATGGGGAACTCTGGCTATTCCAATGAAGCAGCTGCTACTACCCAGGCCTTGGGGCTGGCACCACCGCCGGCCAACGCGCCTGCTGCTCCCACTGATTTGATGGCAACGGCCATTGATGGTCCGGCTTTTTCACTGAGCTGGACAGATAATGCCGGCAATGAACAGGCCTTTCACATTGAAAGGCAGGCCAATGGCGGTGCCTTTAGTGAAATTGGTGAAGTGGGCGCCAACGTCACCGTTTTTGTGGACGAAAATGTCGCCGTAGACACGCTGTACCTTTACCGGGTAAGGGCGCGAAATGCCAATGGTTTTTCTGCTTACAGCAATGAAACCGGCGGTATCATTGAGCAGGATGCTGATCTTGAAGAGGAAGAACTGGAAGGACTGGAGGTTCCCGAGGTCTTAGAGGAGCCGGAAGTGCCTGTTGAACCGGAAACGCCGCCAGAATCGCCTGCCCTGCCGCCTTCAACACCTTCGACACCATCGGGTGACGGCGTTGTGATTCGATTCTTCATAAACCAGTCTGATTACTTTGTCAACGATTCGCTGAGAACCATGGATACGTCCCCCATTATCAGCGGCGGCAGAACACTATTACCCATTCGTTATGTGGCAGAGGCCCTGGGTGCCACGGTGGGCTGGGATGCCGGCGATCAGCGGGTGACCATTGAGTTCGGTGAAACCACCATTGATCTGTGGATTAACCGGAACAGTGCCCGGGTAAACGGTGTGATGCAACAGATTGATGCCAACAATGCCCAGGTGACGCCGGTGATTATTCCTCCCGGCAGAACCATGCTGCCGCTTCGCTTTGTTGCTGAGAATCTTGGCAGCAGTGTTGACTGGGAGCCTGTGGGTCAGGAGGTTATCATCGTTTACCCTGCACCTTAGCGCCTTTTTCGGTAAACTGTTTCAGTTAGAACTGTGACTGAATAAATAAGAGCTGTGCCCAGTGACAATGTCATCAGGCGCAGCTCTTTGATTGCAACGATTGAATTGACCGGCTTGTTCAGGAACCGGGTATGGCAGGCAGCCCCTGGAACATTTCGCTGAAGTCCATGATTTCATAATCGGAGGGAACGACGAAAAGATCGTTGGAGATGCCACCGGTTTGGAAGTTGGTGACCTCCATCAAAAACTGGTCTTCAGGATTGTTCCCCTGACCTTCCATCTTCATGGGGAATCCGTAATCGGTATGCAGCCACATTTTCATCTGAACGCCACTCTCACTGTCGGTGGTTTGCACCACATGGCATTGGATGCCGTTGACCATTTCTGTTCCCAGGTATTCCATGGTTTCGGTGTCTACGTCTTCTGTCAGGTCCTCTGCCGTGATGGGCTCCATGGTGCCATCCATTCCCATGTCAACGGGCATTTTCATGGCAGTTTTCTCCTGGGGATCAAGGGTGTAAACTGCTTCAGTGTCGTAGATCATGATGAAGTTAACGCCCATGGCTTCACTTTCACTGCGCATCCGCTCGCCTTTCAGCCAGATGCGGGTTTTCATGGTATCCATGGTGGGGCCGCTGATGTTCATTTCGTAGGAGACTTCGCTCATTTCCCTGCCGCCGCTGAAGAGGGCAGCAATTTGGCTTTCGTTCATGGTTTCGCCGGAGGAGACGGGGGTCTCTGGATCGGTTTCAGGCTCTTGGGAGGGTTCTGTTTCTGAGACCTGGGCAGGGGGTGCCTCTGCTTCGCCGGTTTCGGCCGGTGCAGAACCGCCGCCGCAGGCTGTCAGCAATAGCATCATTGCAAGTAGAAAGGTGGCCATCCATAGGGGGTGCCGGTGGTTGATGTGCTTTCTTTTCATCATCCTCATCTTCTTTCTTTTGTATTTGCTGCTTATTGTGCCTATTCCCGTTTCAGCCCCGGTTAAATCAGGGGATTTGGACCCGAATCTGCAGACAGCAAAAAAGCCCCGGAGGGCTTTTGATGGTTCGTGTGGATTAATTGTTTTAGCTGTTATTTTTTATGAAAAGCACCGCGCATTTCATCAAGGCAACGGAAGACTTCCTTGGAGTATTCATCCATTTTGAACAGGCAGCTCTCTGCTTCTTTGGTGTCGCCCGCCTTGTAAGCATCGGAGGCTTTTTTAGCCACCTGGTGAAGATGCATGTGGGGTGATTCCATGCCCTTAAAGGCAGGATGCTTTTTCAGCGTCTCATCACCCACGCTGTAATACCATTTACCCAAGCGACAGTCATGGTAATTGCCGATCATTTTTTCGTCTACCTGTTCGTAACCCAAGAGCATGTTGTATACCCGCCAGCGCCACAGCAGGTGGTCTGTTTTATAGATTTCGATGAGTTCGGTGTCGGTGAGGCAGCTGCTGTGATGCAGCAGAGCAAGGCGCAAGGCGTCCATTTTTTTGCTGGCATTGAAAATGGCTCGTCCGGTGTGATCACAGGTGCCTGCCAGAAAATCGGATGCCTGAGAAATCTGGGACATATTTTCATTAAGGGTTTCTGTGACGGCAGACTGCTCTTGCATGTTGGCTGCCACCTGCATGGTATGATCGTTCACCAAAGTGACTGAATCGCTGATGTCACTGATGGATCTAACGGCTTCTTCAACGATCTGCTTGCCGCTGTCCAGCTTGGAGGCAGTGAGGGTCATGCTTTTGGAGGTGTCATCGATGTGATGTTGTAGCTCGGAAATGCTCATTTGAACTTTTCCCACTGAGTCTTTGGTGTGCTCGGCCAGTTTGCGCACTTCATCGGCCACCACAGCAAAGCCCCGCCCCTGTTCTCCCGCCCGGGCGGCTTCGATGGCGGCATTCAGCGCCAGCAGGTTGGTTTGCTCGGCAATGCCCTTCACAATATCTATGATTTGATCAATATCCTGTGTTTTCAGTTTTACCTGCTGTATTTCGCCATCAATGCGTTTCACCTCTTCAAAAGACTGGGTGACAAATTCCATGGACTGGTTCATTTGAGCAACACTCTCCTGAACCTTGGCATTGGTGGCACTGGTCTGGTCGGAAACTTCGCTTGATATGTTGGCGACTTCTTCAATGGAGGCGCCCAGCTCTTCGCTGTTGGCCAACATGGTATGGAGGGAATCGGTTTGCTGGGTGACGCTCTGAATCATTTCCCGCACTGAATCCATGCGGGTAACTTCCTGCACCAGGTTGTTCACCTGCAATACCGCTGCCTGACGCTCTTTTGAAATGGTATCCATAAACGTGTTCCAGAGATCTGCCAATTCTTTTGAACCACAGTCTTCCGGATTAATTTTGACGCACTGCCCACTTGTGGCAGCCTTCAAGGCCTCTTCCATTGCTTTTGTGGATGATGCTTTTGGCGATACGCCTGTTGTTGCTGCAGATTTCTTCTCTTTAAAAAACATATTCGGCACCTCCCTTTGAACTATTAAAGCCTTATGCGACCAGTATGATCTGATCTATCATGTCATTTTTTGGAACCTTATTATTGAAGCGTTAGTTTATCCTAACTATTTATTGACTCTATTTTAACTTGATTTATTCTCATTGGCAAGCATTATTTTGGTAGGCCTAACTCTTAATTGCCATTTGATGACAGAGCAAAACCGCCTCGGGCGGGTTTTCAGTGGATAGGTGATAAAGAATAGTGGATAGAAAAGCAAAGCCATAAAAAAAACCCCCAGAAAGGGAGCCATGGGAGCGATCAAGGGAATCAGGGTTGCAGGAACACAGCTCGCAGGGGCGACCCGTCGGCACCTTTCAGCTTGAGCGGCAGGAATGCGTACAGGCCGCGGGTTGCCTTTACCTGATCCAACCCACAAAGGTTTTCAACAATCAGGCAGTCGTTTTTCATGAAAACTTCATGGGCAGGATATATTTCTTTCAACGTGGGATCCACATTCAGGGCGTCGATGGCAATTAGTGAAATCTGTTTCTCCACTATTCCTTGTGCCGCCTCCGGTGTGAGGTAGGGGTGCTGCTGGTAGTGATCGTGATGATGAAAATATTGGTCCCACCCGGTGTGGATGATGAGAAAATCGCCGGGATGTAGCTGTTCAAGGGCCGGTGACATCATGGCTGTGGTGATGGGTGTTTCTGGCTTTAAGCCAGTTAAACTCACTTTGACACCCATGCCTACAAAGCGGTGAATGGGAATGGTGTCAATAGGGTCACCCAAAGGGTCGATGTGATAGGGAGCATCGATGTGGGTGCCGGTGTGGCTTCCCATCAGGAGCCGGTTGACATGAAAGCTGTCTTTTTCGTGGGTGAAGGCGCTTTCTATGGATGGTTCCGGGTCTCCGGGAAAAATGGGCATGCCCTTTTCAATGAGATGGGACAAATCGATGACCTTCATGGCGTTGACTCCTTTGCTGGTTGAAGTGATGTTCACTGTGATAATCGCTGTGTTTATCCCGAAACAGCCTCTCTCTCAGCAGCCTGGAGAACGGCTCCTTCTTGGTTTAGGGAAGCTCGGGCGTATTTTTCACCAAAAATAAGGTACTCCCGGTCTTGATCTGAAACATCCGGGTAGCTTCTCTTGGCCCAAAGAGCCAGCACAAATCCGATGAGTGCCCAACCGAATATCATCATCCATTCATGGGGCCAGGCCAGGGAGCCAGGACCGATGGGTAGGTACAGGGTGATAAAGAGGCCAGAGGTGATCACAGCGAGAATCCCCATGAGTTTTCCTTTCTTGATCAAGAAGGGGCGTTCAAGATTGGGTTCTTTTTTTCGAATCATCATAAAGGAGATGGATACCATAAAGTAGGCCACCACCGTTCCAAAGGCACTGGCATTCACAAACCAGACGAGGGCGTTGCGCCCCAGAAAAGGCGCCAGGCAGCAGATGCCGCCGGATAACAGGATGGCTGCAGTGGGAGTTTTGTAGATGGGATGCAGGCTGCCGAAGATCTGAGGCAGCATTTTGGCCCGCCCCATGGCGAAGAGAACCCGGGTGCCGCCAACGATAAAACCGTTCCAGCTGGAGAGAATACCGCACATGGCTCCCAAAATCAGCATTTTTCCAAAGAGGGGGGAGCCGTAGGCATAGGTCATGGCATCAGCCACTGGAACGGAAGCCGCTTCACGCACTGCCTGCGGTGCTGCCATGCTGATGCCCACAATCATGATGATGTACCACCCCGCTGCCATCACAATGGAGATGACCAAAATGCCGGCTATCTGATTCAGTGGAATTTTCATTTCTTCTGCTGACTGGGGAATCACATCAAACCCGACAAACATGGCCGGGGCCATGAGGAGCACAGAAATGACGCCGGCGCCGCCGGTGAATACCGGCACCATGTAGGCTGTGTTGCCGAAGGAGACGCTGCCAAAGAAGAAGGCGATGCCTGACAGCAGGAGCCCGGTGGTGGCCATGATCTGAAAAATGGCGGAAGGTTTCGTGCCAACATAGTTGAGGTAGTGGAGGGCAATGGCAAAAACAATGCCGACGATGGCCCATGACAGATGAACATCGTACCCTGCCACAGTCCACAGATAGCCTGTTTCAGGCAGGGGGTACAGGTAATTAATGGCTGTTGAAATGGCTATTCCCTCCCAGGCGGCCACGCCAAGATAAGCCAGGCAAATGGCCCAGGCAGTCACCCACCCCCATTTGTATCCCAGCCCCCGATAGGCGAACACCATCTCTCCGCCGGCCAGGGGCAAGGCGGGGGTCAGCTCTGCATAGGTAAGACCCACCAAAATACACATGGTGGTTCCCAGAACAAATGCCAGAATAGCCCCTGCGATGCCTGCTTCTGCCACCCAGTAGCCGGCCAGCATCACCCAACCCCAGCCGATCATCGTACCAAAGGCCAATGCCAGCACGTCGGTTCGTGAGAGTACCTTGCTTAAACTGTACCGCTGCTCATTCATCTGAATCCTCCCGCCATTGATTCCTTTTCAGCTCTTCCGGTTAGCTGTCTTAAGATGAATGCCCTAATTAGTGTCATGATCAGCGTCATGATCCATGGCTATTTTTTAGTTACCACGCTTTGAAACTCATCCATGGCCGCTTCCCGTATTTCGGGCACTGCCAGAACTTCCCAGCCTGTGAGGGTAAGGGCAGCGATACTTTTCAACATGGCATCGTCGCCTCGGGGAGAGGCACTGGCAGCGGCAAACTCCCGGGTGTGACCTGCCACATCTGCTCCCACAATGGCCACATAGGGGTGAATGGTGGGCATGGCCCGGGAAACGTTGCCCACATCGGAGGAGCCGGTGGGTTCAAGGGGGTCGGCATAGGCCATGGTGATTCCCTCAGCAGCCAGATGCAGTTTGAACCGTTCTTCCAGCACCATGTTGGGGTACCGTTCGCTGTAAGGTTCGTCGTGATCAGAATGGAAGGTGGCCCCGATTTTGGCTGCTTCTTCTGCTGCCACCTGGTTCAACTCTTCCATCACCATCACCACTTCTTCCCGGGTTTCGCCGCGAATGAGAAACTTGCCGCAGGCATCGTCGACAATCACATTGGAAGCCGTGCCGCCGGCGGTGATAATGCCGTTGACTTTCACTTTTGAGGGCCACTTGGCTTGTCGATCGTCGATGGCGTTGAACACCTGAATAAGGGGACGCAGGGCGTTGATCCCCTGTTCCGGTTTGGATGAATGGGCCGTTTGGCCGCCAAAGGTCATCACCAGTTCACAGCAGGCAGTGCTGCCGCGACCAATGACTGACTGGTTGGAGGGGTGCATCATGAGAGAAAAATCAATGTCGTCAAAGGCACCAGCCTTCAGCAACAGGATTTTGCCGCCGCCGCCCTCCTCTGCCGGGGTTCCCATGAGCACCACCCTGCCACCGGTTTCAGGGACCAGGCGGCTGAGTACCAGAGCTGCTCCTATGGCACTGGCGGCAATGAGGTTATGCCCGCAGGCATGGCCGATTTCAGGAAGAGCATCATATTCTGCCAGAAATGCCAGGGTGGGGCCGGGTTTTCCGCTGTCGTACACTGCCTTGAGTGCCGTTGCCATGCCTCCCACTCCCCGGGTGACCTGAAAACCTTCCTGTTCCAGCAGCTGGGCGGCGCTTTCTGATGCCTGGTGTTCCTGGAAGGCCAGCTCTGGTGTTTCGTGGATGGTATGGCTGAGACTCACCAGTTGATCACGGTATGTCTTCAGCAGTTCTGCCACCTTCTGCCGGGGGGCCTTTGTTTCCCGGGGTGCTGTTGTGTCATTCATTTCAAGGGGTAATGTGCGGTCCATATGAGTTCTCCTTTTGACGGTCGTTTTTTTGACTGTTGATTTTTTGCCTGCATGGTTTATTGTTGCCTGATCCTATTTGATACTACTTGATGTTCTGAGCTGTGCCGTTTTTTCCGTGACAAAATGTCATTAGCGCGGGGCGGAACCACCTGGAAAAGAGACCAATCACCCGGCCGATGCCCAGGGCCGCTATAAGGGTGCCTTCCCGAACGCCCATCATGCCGTTGCCTGACAGGAATGAAAGCATTAAGGCAGCAGAAACGATGACACAGTCAAAAATAACTTTAACACTGGAAAAGGGCCGGTTAATTTTGGTGGCAATGGTCATTACCAGGCCTTCCGGCGGCTGGGGCACCAAATCACCCACCAGGTAGAACAGGATGCCCAGCCCAATGAGAATCAGGCTGACACCCAGCAGAGCCAGCTGCACTAGATAGCTTTCAGGGGCGGGGAACACCAGCAGCCGGTTGGTAAAGGAGACAAAGGTGCCAAACATGCTGGCCACCAGTACCTGAAACAGGTTTTTCAGCCTGAAGTTTCGGCGCAGCAGCAAGATTTGAATGACCACATAGCTGGAAAAAATCAGGGTGGTGATGATGCCCATATCCACGTTGATGATGCGGCTGATGACATAGGGCAATGAGTTCATGGGAGAAACTCCCAGGCTGGATTTAATGGAGAAGGATACTCCCAGGGCCAGCAGAAACATGCCCAGCACGTAAATGCTGATGCGCCGCACCCAGAGGTGGACCCCCGGAGTGGCCACAGGTACTGCCATTTCAGCGGCTAATGGTGGTGTTTTTTCCTGAACTGCCATAGACTCGTTCCTTTCTACTGTAAAGTGAGAGATGCGTTGGTATCTTTCGCCTGTTTTTCATTGTATCATTTTCCCTGATTTTTGCCTATGAAACCCGAAAAAACAGTCTTCGACAGACTGAAGACTGTTTTCATAAGATTTTTGTGTCACTACAGCCTGTGTTGCTTAAGCGAATGCAACATTCGTTCCACCAGCACTTGTGCCTCTTCAAAATCAAAGGCTTCCAGGTATGTGTGTGTTTGATGGAGCATGTCACCATCAATATCATTTTCAGTAAACAGATACGGCTTGACTTCATTGTATTTTTGAAGTGAACATGTGCTGCTTTGCCTGATGAGTTCCAACAGCTCTTCCATTTTCTTTTCAATCCATTCGCTGTCAACTGGCTGTGGAGCCACTGTGGTGGAGACATCTTCGGTTTCCAGTAATGGCCGAAGGGTCTGGACTGTCTTTTTCAGTTCTTCCATGAACAGCCGTGTGTGCTGCTTCCATTCGTGAGGGTCGGTGTGGGTGCGCATGTAGTGCTCCAAGTCTTGTGCCCTTTGATGTAAGGCTTCCAGTCCCAGTGTGCCTGCGCTTCCTTTATAGGCGTGTACCATTTGAAGAACCTCCGTGAACCGGTTTTCATCCAGATTCGACCTCAGAACGGTCACGTCTCTGGTCCCCTGTTCCACAAATTGTGTCAACAGTTTCATATACATCTGCCGGTCTCCGCCAACCATTTTGACTCCCCGTTGGAACTCCAAATCGGCCACCATCATTGATTTTGCCGGTTTTTCAGGGACAGAGGTTTGCGTTTTAGGCTGCTCTTCCCGGTTGGTAGTGGCTTCGGGTTGCTTCGGCAGCCATTTCAGCAGCATTTGATACAAGTCTTCAGGATCAACCGGTTTTGCCAGATGATCGTTCATGCCTGCTTCCAAGCATTTTTTCACGTCACTTTCAAAGGCACTGGCAGTCATGGCAATGATGGGAAGCTCCCGAAGGGTATCGTTCTGACGGATGCGTTGCGTGGCTTCCAGTCCGTCCATTAAGGGCATTTGAATATCCATGAGAATCAGGTCGAAATGCTCTGAGAGGGCCGTCTTCACCGCCTCTTCTCCATTCTCCACCGCCTTGTAGCTTAAAGCAGCATTTGTGATGAGCTGCATGTTGATTTCACGGATCAGGGGATTGTCTTCCACAATGAGGATGTGTCTGTTCCTGAATTTTTGCCGCAGTATGCCTTCGAAGCTTCCGGGCTGACCAGTCATGGTTCTGTCTTTTTTGAGATCTCCGGTGGTGTGAAAGAGTTGCGAAAGGGCATCATACAGACGTGAAGGGGTAATGGGCTTCAGCAACACATGGTCGATCTTTGCCCGATGCAGCTCCTGTTCTCTGATTTCGTGACCATAGGCTGTTATCATCAACAACTGGGGCGGCTTGATCAACTGGTGGGATTGGGCCAGCAATACTGTATCAATCCCATCCAGGCCCGGCATCTTCAAATCAACCACCATCAGCTGAAAGGGCTCACTTTTACCATCAGCCCGAACAAGCTTTTCCATGCCATGGTATCCGGTTTCAGCTGTTTCCACCACCATTTCCAAGTCTTCCAGCATGCTGGTGATGATCTCTCTTGCTTCTGCGGAGTCGTCAATCACCAGGGTTTTAACGCCTGCCAGATGCCGGTAATGGACATCTGCTTGATGGTGCATACCGTATTTTTCAAAGGGAATCTCCACCCAAAAGAGACTGCCCTGGCCAGGCACGCTGGATGCACCTATTTTTCCACCCATCAGATCTGTCAATTTTTGACTGATTGCCAGACCAAGCCCGGTGCCTCCATAGTTTCGTGTGGTGGTATCATCTGCCTGCTGAAACTCACTGAACAATCGTTTCATCTGGTCGTCTGTGATGCCGATGCCACTGTCTTCCACCTCAAATCGAAGCCAGACTTTCTCATTTTCTTCTTCAGCGAATCGACTTCTTATTCTAACGCTCCCTGAGTCTGTGAACTTAACGGCATTGCTGGTCAGATTCAGCAGAATCTGGCCCAGTCTGACGCCGTCTCCCCGCAGCCTGAAAGGAATATGGTCGAGATCAACAAAGAAATCCAGCTTCTTCTTTTCAATTTGTTCGTTAATCATGCTGCAGACATTATCTATCATTCTGGCTGGTTCAAAGTCATGGATGTCCAGTGACAGTTTATTGGCTTCAATTTTTGACAGGTCAAGGACATCGTTGATGATTTGCAACAGATTTTTGGCGGCAATGGTCAGCTTGTCAATCTGATCCATTTGTCTGTCTGTCAGCGGATCTCGCCTAATCAGGTGGGCATAGCCCACAATGGCATTCATGGGTGTTCTGATTTCATGACTCATGTTGGACAAGAAGGCACTTTTTGCCTGGTTGGCTTTTTCTGCTGCCTGTTTCGCTTCTTCCAGTTCCTTTGTCCGTTGCTCCACCATCTCAACCAGATGGGCCCGGTATTCTTCCAGTTCCTGTGCAATCATTTGTTTTTCTGTGATATCCTGAACGGTTCCCACCGCAAAAGCCGGATGGCCTTCCGCGTCAAGCTCGATTTCTCCTCTTGCTTCAAGCCATTTAGTCTTTCCATGAATGATGACCCGGTGAATGATTTTGTAGGAACGCCCCTGTCTGCCACGTGCGATGGCTTCATCCACAAGTTCTTGATCATCTGGATGGATGGCATTGGCAAAAATGTCCATGGTGATGGGCGCCTCTGGATGGATCCCATAGATACGACGGGTTTCTTCCGACCATTCCATTTGCCCGGTCTTCATGTCAGAACGCCAGTGACCGGTGCCTGAAAGCCGCTGTGCCCTGATGAGATTGGCTTCGCTTTGCTGCAGTTTTTTCAGCATTTGGTGATGATCTGTTTCAGTCATTGTGGCGGCCTCCTTCACCCTTCGTCTGTGATTTCCCGCAGCACCTTTTGGAACGAGTCCTGTTCTGTCTGAAATGCTTCCACCACATCAGGGTCAAAGTGTTTTCCTTTTTGCCTGATGATCATTTCAGATGCCTGGCGCATGGTCCAGATACTTTTATAGACCCGGGGGGTTGTCACGGCATCAAAGACATCTGCCAGAGCCATCAGCCGGGCGGCCAGTGGTATTTCTTCGCCCTTCAGTCCCGATGGATAACCGGTACCATCCCATTTTTCATGATGAAAACGGGCAATGGTTTCTGCCTCTTCCAAAAAGAGCAGTGACAATGGCTTAAACTCTTCTCTCACCAGATCATTCACTTCCATCACCTGCTTGATGGCGTTGCGGATGGCGTCTCCTCCGATGATCACATGGTGCTTCATGGTCTCGAACTCCTGCTCTGTCAGCTTGCCTGGTTTGAGAAGAATGTGGTCGGGGATTCCGATTTTCCCAATGTCGTGCAACGGTGCCGCCTTCACCATGCGCCGGATGGTTTTTTCCTGCAGAAAGTCTGTATATTTTGGAATTTGTTTCATTCGTTCTGCTAAAATCTTCATGTATGCCTGTGTTCGCGTGATATGGTGTGCTGTATCGGCATCACGGGTCTCAGCCAGCTGGGAAATCATGCTGAGGGTGATATCCTGAATGATGGTGTTCTCACGAACACGACGGGCCACTTCCTGTTCCAGCCATTCATTTTGACTGACCAGTTGATCCCTTGCCTTTTTCAGGTCCAAGTGAACCTTCACCCGCTTCAGAACGATGGCTGCGACAAATGGCTTTGTGATATAGTCCACTGCGCCCAACTGGAACCCTTTCTCCTCATCAAGACTGCTGTCAAGGCCTGAGATGAAGATCACGGGAATCTCTTTTGCGACTGGGTTTTGTTTGATCTGTTCAAGAGTTTCATACCCGTCCATTCCCGGCATGAGAATATCCAGCAGAATGAGATCAGGGATTGGCTCAATGGCTATGTTTCGAAGGGCAGCTTCACCGCTTTTACAGGCACGCATGGCATAATGAGGGCTAAGAAGTTCATTGAGCATGGTCAGGTTTACGGTATGATCATCCACAATCAGAATAGTTGGATTCTCCATCATTTCACCTCTTTCAGTTCGGCGACTTCCTTGATTTTCAGTTCTGAGTCTTAACATCTGGTTAGTATGTCATATACCTCCATCTCGCCTTCTGAATCGCTCCAATGATAATTTGTGTGAAAAAAAACCGATTCCAACTTCGAATCGGTTTTTGCTTCCAGCAACCACCAGTTCATTCGCAAGTTAAACAGGCTTCATCTCAGTGGCCGCCGGCAAAACGGTTGCGGGTCATCACATCAAAGATGACGGCGATGACCAGAATGCCACCCCTGATCATGTACTGGTAGCTGATTCCCACACCCATGAGGTTCATGCCGCTGGTGAGGGAAGCCATCACCAGGGCGCCGATGATGGAGCCGGTGACTTTTCCCACGCCACCGGCAGCGGAAACCCCGCCCACATAGGCGGCCGCAATTGCGTCCAGCTCAAAGAGGGTGCCGGCAGTGGTGGTGGCCGACTGGAGCCGGGAAGTGTAGAGTATGCCAGACAACGCCGCCAGCATGCTCATGGAGGCGAAAACAAAATAGGTGATTTTATTGACATCGATCCCCGAAAGGGCTGCTGCCTCCGGGTTGCCTCCCACGGCGTAGATGTACCGGCCCAATACCGTTCTGTTGGTGATGAAGTGATAAATGGTTACCACGATCAGCACGATCACCACTGTCCATGAAAGCCCGTTGTACATGGCCAGAATGCGGGTGACATAGCCAATGAGAAAAGAAATGAACAGCAGCTTTGCCACAAAAATGGGCAGGGAAGGAATTTCAAAATTGTACCGGATTTTGGTGTTTCGGTTGCGGATTTCCATCAGTACAAAGGCGGCAATGGCCAGGGCGCCAACAAGCAAGGTGACAAAATGATAGCCCGGCAGCATATTGATGTCGGGAATAAACCCGTTGCCAATGGCGTTGAACTGGCGGCTGGGAACAATGATGGTGCCTGTACGGCTGGTGACCTGTAGCAAGGCTCCCCGAAAGATCATCATGCCGGCCAGCCCCACCACAAAGGCGGGAATGTTAAGCCGCGCCACCAGAAACCCGTTCACCAGACCTACCAGACTGCCCAGCAGCAAGACTGCCATAATCACCAGGGGAAGGGGGAGACTGGTGCGGGTAATGAGAATGGCTGCCACTGCGCCCAGAAACCCGGCCAAAAATCCCACAGAAAGGTCGATGTGTCGAATGACTATGACCAGGGTCATGCCCACCGCCAGCACGGCGATGTATCCCATGGAGTTGATCAGGTTACTGATGTTGCGGGGTGACATGAAGACCCCGTCAGTGAGGATTGAAAAGGTGAACATAATGACAAAGAGTGCAATGAACATCCCGTAGGTACGGATGTTTTTATTCAAAATCGTTTTCAGTTCATTAAAGAAGTTCATAGGCAACCTCCTACCCCGAAATCAACCACTACATGGTGGCCAGTTCCATGATTTTGTCCTGGGTGGCTTCAGCGGCATTCATTTCACCGGTGATGCGCCCTTCTGACACCACATAGATTCTGTCACTCATGCTCAGCACCTCCGGCAGTTCCGATGAAATCATGATAATGCTCAAGCCCTGGTCTATCAGTTTGTTCATGATGGTGTAGATTTCGTACTTGGCACCCACATCAATGCCTCTGGTGGGTTCGTCGAGAATCAGTATTTTAGGCTCTGTGAAGAGCCATTTTCCAATGGAAACCTTTTGCTGATTGCCGCCGCTGAGGTTGCCGATGGTTTGTTCCAGCGAGGGAGTTTTGATGGTCAGGGCATCTTTATAGTAAACCGCTGTGTTGATTTCATCGTTTTCATTAACAACTCCCCTTTGGGAAAGCTTTTTAAGATTGGCAAGTGAAAGGTTGTTTTTCACGTCCTGTATGAGAATCAGGCCTTCCCGCTTTCGGTCTTCGGTGACATAGGCCAGCCCTGCCTGAATGGCATCCCGGGGCTGGCGGAAAGTCACCGCCTGGCCATACATGTACAGCTCGCCGCTGATCTGGTAATGGCGGGGATTGCCAAAAAGGCTGTATGCCAGCTCGGTGCGCCCGGCACCAATGAGCCCGGCGACTCCCACCACCTCGCCTTTATGAACCCTTAAATTCATCTCTTTCAAGATGGAACGGCCTGCCGCCGGATCATATGCATTCCAGTTTTTCACTTCCAGCACCACTTCACCGCGCTCTTTGGGAGCGCGTTTGGGAAAGATATCGTGGATGGCCCGCCCCACCATATTGCGAATCAGTGCCTGTTCTGTTACTTCGCCGGCAGCGGCATCAAGGGAGCAAATGGTCTGGCCGTCCCGAATCACCGTCACCGTATCAGCAATTTTAATGACTTCCCGCAGCTTGTGAGAGATCATAATGGAAGTGATGCCTTCGGCTTTCAGTTCCTTCAGTAACATCATCAGGTTTTCTGAGTCATCGTCGTTGAGGGCAGCGGTGGGTTCGTCGAGAATCAGCAGGTCAATGTTTTTGCTGAAGGCTTTGGCAATTTCCACCAGTTGCTGTTTGCCCACTCCCAGCTCTTTGACTTTCACTTCGGGATTCACTTTCAGGCGCACCCGCTCCAGCAGTTCCCCTGATTTAATGATGGTTTCGTTCCAGTCAACCAGACCCCTTTTGTGAATCTCATGACCCAGGAATATATTCTCATACACTGATAATTCCGGAATGAGGGCCAGTTCCTGGTAAATAATGGCGATGCCTGCCCTTTCGCTGTCCTGGGTATGATAAAAGGTTTGCACGCCGCCGTTCAGGAGAATGTCACCACGATAACTGCCATGGGGCCATACCCCCGACAAGACTTTCATCAACGTGGATTTTCCTGCGCCGTTTTCTCCCACCAGGCAGTGAATTTCGCCTCTTTTGACTCTGAAGTTAACCTTGTCGAGGGCTTTCACTCCTGGAAATTCCTTGGTGATGTCTTTCATTTCAAGTATATAGGGGGATTGTTGGGTTGTCTTGTCCATCTTCACTCACCTCTGCTGATCAGTGGTCTTTCACCAATGACATAAGAGAATAGTGAAAGCAGTATGCCTCCACTATTCTCTTGATCACTGCCATGGGCAAAGCTTTTCACTTTAGCCCGAAAGCCGCTCTTTACAACCCGGTAAACTGGGAAGCTTCGTAGTAGCCGGAATCAATCAATGCTGCCTGCACATTATCCTGGTCAACCACAATGACCTCTGTCTGTTTGGCGGGCACATCGGTAACGCCATTGTCATAGCTGCCGGTGGTGTCAGGTGTCTGGCCATCCAGTACTGCCAGGGCCATATCAATGGAATCTTTTACCAATGACCGCACATCCTTGAAAACAGTCATGGACTGGCGCCCATCGATGATGTACTGAACGGAAGCAACTTCAGCATCCTGCCCGGTTACCACAAAATTGGTCACATCGCCGTCGGTGGCGAAGGTGTCGGCAATGGAGCGGGCGGTACCGTCATTGGGTGCCAGAATGTAGACGTCGCCTTTATCAGCAGCACCGGCTGAAGTCAAGTGAGATTCTGCTTTATTGCGGGCTTCGTTAAAGTCCCAGTTGGTGGTGACCTGGTTGATGATGCGGCCCATTTCATCTCGGGTAAGGATGGCCTTGTCTTGAAGATTAACAGCCTCAGAGGAGTTGATGATACGGAAGGTACCGTCTGCCACTTTGGGTTGCAGCACACTCCACGCGCCTTCAAAGAATAAGAAGGCATTGTTGTCGGAAGCTGCACCAGCGTAAAGATACAGCGGATTGTCAGTTCCCTGGGCCTGATCCACCAGGTATTGTCCCTGGGCGGCTCCCACAGCAATGGAGTCAAAGGTGACATAGTAGTCAACTGATTCAGTTCCGGTAATGAGGCGGTCATAGGAAATAACCGTTACCCCTTCGGCCCGGGCAGCGTCTGCTGCTGCTGCCGCCGCATCGCCGTCATGGGGGCAAATGATTAGCACTTTAATGCCTTTGGTCAGCAAGGACTCCACGTTTTGCAGTTCATTGGAGGAAGAACCCTGGCTGAAGAGAATTTCCACAGAGTAATCACTGTCTGCCAATGCTTCATTAAACCGGGTTTCATCCTGCACCCAACGGGGTTCATCTCTGGTGGGGAGAACAATGCCCACCTCAGGACCAGTACTGGCAGACGGCTCACTGGGAGTCGCAGGCTCTGCCGGTTCTGCAGGTTCCGCCGGTTCGCTGGGAGCTGCCGGTTCGCTGGCCGGCGCACAACCTGAGAGGAGCGTCAAACCCAAAAGAAATGCAACCAAAACCGCCATTATTTTTCTGTTTGTATACATACATCTAACCCCTTCCTTAGACACTATCCGTTAAAACGTTCAGGTTAAATCGGAATATTCCGACTTTTTAAGCCGTCAAAGGACTATCCCTTTGTATTCCTCTGCTCAGGTTATGGCGCCAAACGAACCACCTCCAATGGTGTCCTGTTTCCGGCGAACCAGCGTTACGATTCCTCAGCTGTTAATTTTTGAACTTTTGAGATTCCACGATCTTTTTGAGTTTCCACCATCATCATACCCGCTTCCATTGATTTTATTCATCATTTTATTGGCTGATGTGTCTACCAGTGATTCTATCAGTCATTTCAGGGTAATGAACGAATGACTATCATATCTACTTAAGAGCTTATGAACTTAAAGATTAATGGCTTAGGAGCTCAAGATTTAAAATTAATGTAAGTGAGGCGATGCGGATGATTCAGGTGGGTATTGTAGGATACGGGCTATCTGGTCAGATTTTTCACGGAGCATTGTTGGAGACGCTTCCCGCCTTTCAGGTTCAGGGAATTGTCACCAGCGACGCCGCCAAACAAGCAGTGGCTGCCAGGCACTACCCTTCTGCCACAGTGTTTTCTGATCCTGATCAGCTTATTTCACTGGAAACCATTGATCTGGTGGTCATTGCCACTCCCAATCGATTTCACCACGACCTGGCCAGGAAGGCCCTCTTGGCCGGCAAGCATGTGGTGGTGGAAAAGCCCTTTACCGTTTCTGTTGCAGAGGCTATTGATCTGATGGAAACAGCCCAGCGGACTGGACGTTTGCTGACGGTTTACCACAACCGGCGGTTTGACGGTGATTTTTTGACTTTGAAGGAAGTGCTTTCCAGTGGTGCTTTGGGGGAAATTCGGCTGTTTGAAGCTGCCTATGACCGGTTTCGACCAGATGTGAATCCTGATGCCTGGCGGGAGCAGCCCCACCCAGGTGCCGGCATTCTTTACGACCTGGGCTCACATCTCATTGATCAGGCCCTGGCACTCTTCGGAATGCCAGAGAGTCTCTATGCCGACATTCGTTCCCTGCGAAGCGGGCAGGCTGACGACCATTTTGAAATCATTCTTGACTATCCTCAAATGAAGGCCACGCTGTTGTCACGCCCCCTGGTGAAGGAACCCCTGCCCCGATTCGCCGTGCATGGCACACGCGGGTCTTATGTGAAATATGGTCTGGACGTGCAAGAGGCGGATTTACGGGCGGGCCGACGCAAAGAAAACGACTCCTGGGGACTGGAACCGGAAGACCGATGGGGCATACTGCATACCATTGATGAGCGCCGACGGGTTACCGCCCTGCCTGGAAATTATTACGCCTTTTATGAAGCCCTGGCGGCAGCCATCACCCAGGGAGCTCCCCTGCCCGTCACGGCCCGGGAGGGCCTGCAGGTGATTCAACTCATCGAGCATGCCCGGGAAAGCCATGACAAAGGGTGCCGGGTGAAGGTATCCAACTAATTTGGAGGTGGACCATGAAAAACTTTTTTGCCGAGTTTAAAGCCTTTGCCGTGAAAGGAAATGTGATTGACCTGGCGGTGGCTGTGATTATCGCCGGTGCCTTCGGGAAGATTGTCGCGTCCTTTGTCAACGATTTAGTGATGCCTCTGATCGCCGCTGTTTTTGGGATTCCCAATTTTTCAGAGCTAACAGCCACCATTAACGGCAGTGAAATCATGGTTGGTCTCTTTATTCAAACCGTGGTGGATTTTGTTGTTGTTGCTTTTGTGATTTTTGTCGCCGTTCGCCAGATTAACCGCCTCAAAAGGAAGGAAGAGGCCGCACCTGCACCTGCACCGGTAGCATCTCCCGAAGAAATACTGCTTTCAGAAATACGTGATCTTTTGAAGGAAGATCGCCAGTAATCCAGTGCATCTGAGAGTGTACCTTGTTCAAATGCTGTGTATCTGTTATGTGTATCCGTTAATGGAATAAACTTTCTGAAAAGAGGTGTTGCTTTGAGTAGTAAAGTCGTACGAATCAATGAGTTCAAATTTCGTGAAGATGTGGGAGATCCCTATCTTGCCCGGATGCACCATTTGGATTATTTCACCAAAGGCAACGGACAGCAGGGGGTGCCCCCTGAATTGCTGAAGAATAAGCCGGCGGGCGAAGATTTTGACTTATCAAGTGACTGGAAAATGTATTACGGCAAGGATGTTCCCGGATTCCCTGTGCATCCTCACCGGGGATTTGAAACGGTAACCATTGTGTTGCAGGGTTTTGTGGATCATTCTGACTCAAATGGATTAACCGGTCGGTATGGTGCCGGCGATGTGCAGTGGATGACAGCCGGCAGTGGGATGCAGCATGCCGAGATGTTTCCCCTGGTCCATGATGACCGGGAAAACACCATGGAACTCTTTCAGGTCTGGCTGAACCTGCCGGCTAGAAATAAATTTGTTCCACCTTCCTATAAAATGCTCTGGGACCAGCAAATTCCAACGGTTGTGGAAGAGACCAAAACCGGCAGCCGTGCCTTTATCAATGTCATTGCCGGCGCTTACAAAGATACCCTGAGCCTGGACCCCAACCCAGACTCCTGGGCGTTTGAACGGGAGCATCATGTGGGAATACTAACCATTAAAATGGAGCCGGAAGCACAGTTTTCACTGCCACCCGTTTCCGCCACCCTAAACCGAAACCTCTACCATTACCGGGGCGACAGTATTTTTGTGGAAGAAACCCGCATCAACGGCAACAGCAGCATCAAGCTGCGGGGAGACGTCGGTATTACCATCACAAACGGCCCTGCTGAAAGCTTTCTGATCTTGCTGGAAGGGGAACCCATCAATGAACCCGTGGTCAATTATGGCCCCTTTGTGATGAATACCATGGAGGAAATTAAGCAGGCTTATCAGGATTATGAGACCACCCAATTCGGCGGATGGCCCTGGGACCGGAAAGACCCGGTGAACCCCAAAGACAGCGGCCGGTTTGCCCGGTATGGACCAAACGAAATTGACCGTCCATGAATTTTAATATCTGATATGGATAAGATTTCAGTTTTCAGTTATTCATTACCCTGCGGATCAATTTATATATTTCACTGACAAGCAAAGGAACGACAGCAAATAATATGACCAGTGCCCAATCGAAACCAGAGAGCATCTGCACCTGAAACGCCCTGGCCAGAAATGGCACGGAAACAACCATCAACTGCAGTGCAAAACCGGTGAGCATGGCGCCAATGAGGTAAGGGTTGGACAACAGGCCAATTTGGAAAATGGACCTTGTTTTACTTCTCACTGCCAGGGCATAAAACAGCTGCGTGCCGGCCAACACCATAAATGCCATTGTTCGGGCATAGGTCATGACCTCCACTGGTATGTTTCGGGCACCCACCCGATACCCATGTTCGGATAATCCGTAGTAAAAAGCCGCCAGAGTCAAAGTGCCAATCATCAATCCGCCAAATAATACGCGAAATCCTGCGCCACCGGCAAAGATGCTTTCTTCGGGTGGCCGGGGTTTTTTTTGCATCAGCTCTGGTTCTTCCGGATCCAACCCCAGGGCAATAGCCGGGAGACTGTCTGTAATCAGATTGATCCATAGAATCTGGGTTGGCAGTAGCGGCACCGGCCACGAAATCAGAATCGCCACAAAAATAGCAACGACCTCACCCAGATTGCAGGACAAGAGAAACAGAACGGATTTTCGAATGTTGTCGTAGATAGTTCGCCCTTCCCGCACAGCACGAATGATGGTTGAAAAATTATCATCTGTCAGCACCATGTCACTGGCACCCTTTGAAACGTCAGTGCCGGTGATCCCCATGGCGACACCAATATCAGCCGCTTTTAAAGATGGCGCATCGTTCACACCGTCTCCTGTCATGGAGACAACATGCCCGTGTGCCTGAAACGCCTGCACAATCTTCACTTTATGTTCCGGTGAAACACGGGCGAAAACACGGTATTGATGAATGTTCTGATTAAACTCCTCCACTGTCATTTGATCAATTTCTCTACCAGTGATGCTCTGGTCAAGTGATGCGGCAATTCCCAGTTCTTTACCTATTGCAACCGCTGTGTTCTGATGGTCGCCGGTGATCATCACCGGTGTGATGCCGGCGGCTTTTGCTTCGTTGATGGAATCCATTACCTCTGGTCGCGGCGGGTCAATCATGCCCACAAAACCAAGCAGCACTAAATCCTGCTCCATCTCTTCTGGAGCAATCTGTGTTTCCACGTCTTTGTAGGCCGCTCCCAGCACCCGCAGTGCTTCATTGGACATCTTTTCCATCATGGCTTCAAACTCTTTTTGAATCTCCATGGTCAGTGGAATAATTCTTTCGCCGCTGCGGACAAACTTTGAGATTTTAAGCAGATTGTCCATCGCACCTTTGGTGTGCACCCTGTACCCCTCACCTTCACGGTTCAGGGTAGACATGAGTTTTCGCTCTGAATCAAACGGTTTTTCTGAAACCCGCTCATGCGCTTCTGTCAACAATTTCCATGAAATGTTGTTTTTGCCGGCCCATACCAGACCGGCTGCTTCGGTGGGATCACCTGTCATTGTGCCGTTCTCCCATGTGGCATCTGCGCAAAGTACAAGGGTTTTCATCAGTTCTGTGTCAGCAGCTGCCATGGGCGTTTTGCCTTGTTCCTTTGTCTCCATTGGGTCGATTAGTTCATTGGTTGCCCTTTTTGACATTTCATCGGTGTAGTATTGGGTTACTGTCATCCGGTTCTGTGTCAGGGTTCCTGTCTTATCTGTACAGACAACGCTCACGGACCCTAACGTTTCCACCGCTGGCAACTTTCGTACAATTGCATTGGCTTTTGACATTCGGGTGACTCCCAGTGCCAGTACGATCGCCACGATGGCGGGTAACCCTTCTGGAATGGCCGCCACCGCCAGGCTGATGGCCGTCAGAAACATCTCAAAAATATCCCGTCCCTGGAACACTGAGATAGCCAGAATCAGCGAACAAATACCGACAGCCAGAAATCCAAGTGTCCGCCCCAGCTCCTCCAACCGTTTCTGGAGGGGGGTCAATGGCTCATGATCTTCATGGAGCATGCCCGCAATTTTTCCGATTTCTGTTTCCATGCCTGTTCTCACAACAATGCCTTCACCCCGGCCATAGGTCACTGTGGTGGACATAAAAGCCATGTTTCTCAGATCACCAAGGGATGGGTTGGTTTCTGCTTCAATCATATCAACCGTTTTTTCTGTGGCAACCGATTCACCTGTTAGCGCCGACTCATCAATCTGCAGGTTAATGCTCTTTAACAAGCGCAGATCTGCCGGAACCAGCCGTCCGGCTTCCAATATCACCAGATCTCCCGGCACCAGTTCTGCTGCGCTGATTTCCTTCACTTCGCCGTCACGCCTGACCAGTGTTTTTCCCTCTGTCATTCTTTTCAATGATTGGATGGCTTCTTCCGCTTTATGTGCCTGAAACACGCCAATTCCTGCGTTGAGGATTACGACCAGGAGAATAATCACCGCATCCACGTACTCTCCGATCACCATTGTCACCACCACTGCTGCCAGCAATACATAGATCATCACACTTTTCAGCTGATCAACAAACAGACTCAGCAGACTTGCGGGTGGTTTTTCTTTCAGCTTATTGAAACCATACTCTGTGAGCCGACGGGCTGCCTCTTCCTGTGGCAGCCCTGTTACATCGTCTGATTTTAAGTCGTCCAGAATTTTTTTCTTCGAATCTGAAAACCACATGTATTAACCTTCTTCCGAGATGGATTTATTATGACTATGCAGCTTTGCAGTCATTTCTAATATACCCATTTATAACGTCATCCAGTTCAGATATTCAGACACTATCAAATTCTCATCTTATCTATCAGGTGAAGCCACAACGGGTTTTCAAAATCCTGGCGGCTTGAGATAATAATGTTCCAGATGCATGTCTTCGGTAATGGTGTTCACAGCGGCACAATTATCCTCAGCATTTTGCGAAACGATCTCACCTTCTCTCAGGCTTTTTAACGCCGCCTCTTCCGTCTCATCCAAATCGCCACGTGCTGTCTGAATGATTTCGTGCAGCAACAGCGTCCTAAATCGGTTAAGATCCTCCAGGCACAGAACGCTGCTCTCGTTAATCTCCGGATAGTCCTGCATAATTCGATGCAACAAAGAAGGTTGCAGGCTTCTAACTTTTACCATGTGTTGTACTTTGAAGTAGTTATTACAAATTTCACAGCGTTCATCACTTTTCTGTCTCGCATTCAAGCGGATTCCTCCTTAGTAATCATTGATAATTCGGAATGGCAACTCTTTTGCAGTGTTATATTTTACGACTTCACCGCATCTGCCACCAGGTACCGGGCGTATATCTCCGCCGCCTTCATTAAACTGTCGATATGAATGCGTTCGTTTTCCTGATGGCAGGTGTCTGTCTCACCGGGAAAAATCGGTCCCCAGGAAACCATATTGGGAAGTGCCTTGGCGTAGGATGTCCCATCTGCCAGGGCAAATTCACTTTTTTGGCCGGTAACATACTCATAGGCCTGGTGCATTTTCTCAAAAAAGGGGAGATGACGAGACACATATAGGGGGTCCTGGTAGTTTCGAATCTGAAAGGTGAACCCGTACTTCTGGGTCAATGCCTGAAATTCCCTTTCCAGATCCTGTAAGCTGACGCCGTACCGGTGGCGGATGTTCAGGTTCAGCTTGACTTTGTCTTCTTCAAATAAAAAAACTGTTGGCACTACACTGTTTTCACCCATATACTCTCCCTGGTACAGGCTGTGACTGTTATCAAAGCCAAGGGTGGAGCCATCATGGCAGCCGTTGAAAAGCTGGATGAAATCCATCACCCTTCTGAAGGACGGGTGCAGCAGCTGTTCTTTTTGGTCCAGTTCAGCCAGTATTTCCACGAGCAGGCTAATGGCATTCACACCCTTTTGGGGCAGCGAGCTGTGACTGGAAATGCCTTTCGCATTAAGCTGGAAGCGGTTCTCCTCGCACCTCACGCCGACAGATGATGGTATGCCTCCCATGGGAACAGCCTTCGCCTGGCGACTGCCGATGACCTGTTGAGCCTGCCTGGAAAGCCTGCGACACTGGTCTCCCGTATCTGTTTTGATCACCAATAGCCCGCTGGAAGGAATGGTGTTTTCGCTGTCTCCAGCTGTCAGGGTGATTATTTCATACGCCGGCTGCTGTTCCACGTCAAAGGTCAACTGCACATCGGCGTAGCCCTTTTCCATGTGGTGCACGGGAAAGTCACCATCCGGTGTAAACCCGTAATCCGGCGGTGTGAAGGCCTGTCTGAAATGTGCCATGTCTGTCCAACTGCTTTCTTCCTGGGTACCGATGATGAGCCGGATCCGCTTTTTCATGGGCAGATTCAGTCGATGCATCAGACGAAGAATGGTATAAATCACAATGGTGGGCCCTTTGTCGTCCACAGCGCCCCGACCAATAATCCACTCACCGTTAACCGTACCTGTAAAGGGATCCGTCTCCCATTTCTGAAGGTCACCGACTCCCACCACATCCACATGGGTAAGGATGCCAATGGTTTCTTCTCCCTGTCCAATTTCAATAACACCGCAGTCTTCCTCAGGCGTATGGCTGACCCTCATGCCCTGTTGTGCTGCTTTTTCAAGGATCCAAAAGAGCGCCAGGCGGTTTTCTGCCTGGTTTGCTGTGATGCTTTGAAAGCCGATGAGTTCCACCAGGTCTTTGATCATGTCATTCTTTTCTTCCTGAAGGCACTGCAGTAATTGATCAATCATGGCTTTTCTCCTGTGTTTTCTTTTTTTCAATGAGATGACAGGCCGCCAGGTGGTGTGGATTGACCGCCTGCAGTACTGGCTCCTCTTCCCGGCACCGGTCAAAGGCATGCGGGCATCGGGGATGAAAGCGGCAGCCTGCGGGGATGTTTGTCGGGTTGGGCGATTCGCCGGACAGGACTTTCCGCTGACGGTGCCGGTTGACTTCCGGTATGGGCATCACGTCAAGCAATGCTTGGGTATAAGGGTGTTCAGCCTGTTTGATGACGGTGTCTGATTCGCCAATTTCCATGATTTTTCCCAGGTACATAATGGCGATGCGGTCAGAAATCAGCCAGGCCAGGGAGAGGTCATGGGTGATAAAGAGAAATGCCAGGCCCTTGGATTCCTTCAGTTCCACCAGCAGTTTCAGAATGCCCGCCCGAATGGAGACGTCAAGCATGGAGACCGGTTCGTCTGCCACGATGAATGCCGGGTCGAGGATCAGGGCGCTGGCAATGGCCACCCGCTGCCGCTGACCACCGCTGAGTTCATAGGGGTACCGGTAAAGATAGCTTTCCGGCGGGTCCAGGCCGGCGTCCTGTAAGGCTTTCATCACCCGCTCCTTCCGCTCCGCTTCGGTTTTAACCAGCCCGTTGACCTCCAGTGGTTCTGCCACAATATCGATAATCAGATTTCGGGGGTTTAAACTCTGGTAGGGATCCTGAAAAATCACCTGGGCTTTTTGCCGAAAGCGGCGGGTCTCCTTTTTGTGTTTAAAATTCACCGCCTGATTCTGGAAAAGAATTTCGCCTTCAGCAATGTCCACCAAATGCAGAATAGCTTTTCCCAGGGTGGTCTTGCCGCTGCCGCTTTCCCCCACCAGGGATAGTATTTCCCCTTTTTTGATGGTTAAATCCACACCGTCAACGGCCCGTACCAGTGGCATTTCTTTCGTCAGCAGTTCTTTCAGGAACGACTGTTTTTCCACAAAGGTGACTTTCAAGTTTTTCAACTCCACCACCTTATCCATTGAACGCACCTCCAAAATGACAGGCATAGGCATGGCCGTCTCCGGCAGCTGTCATACCCGGCTCCTCTTCCCGGCAGATTTCTTTGGCATAATCACAGCGGGGATGGAACCGGCACCCTGAGGGGGGTCGAATCAGGTCCGGCGGTGTTCCCATAATGGGCTCCGGCATCTGTTTCGGTCCGCGGATATGAGGGAAGGCCCTGAGCAGTCGATAGGTGTACGGATGCATGTGCTCGTGGTATATGTCTTCTGTGCTGCCCATCTCCACAATCTTCCCTGCATACATGACGGCGATCCGGTCACAGGTTTCTCCCAGAATGGACAGGTCGTGGGTGATGAGGATCAGCCCCATGTTCAGGTTTTGGCGGAGTTTGTCCAGCAGGTTGAGAATCTGAGCCTGCACCATCACGTCCAGGGCTGTGGTGGGTTCGTCACCGATGACCAGCTTGGGGTCACAGGCAAGCGCCATGGCAATCATGGCCCGCTGCTTCATGCCACCGCTGAACTCGTGGGGGTAGCCGCTGATGCGGTCTGGCTCCAGCTCAACCAGTTCAAAGAGTTCCTTTGCCCGGCCCCAGGCCTGCTGATGGGACACCTGCTGGTGCAGCACCACCGCTTCGGCAATCTGCTCACCGATTTTCATCACAGGATTCAAGGCGTTCATGGCTCCCTGAAAGATCATGGAAATCTCTTTCCAGCGTCGTTTGCGAATTTCGTCATCTGACAGTGCTGTCAAATTAACCGCTTCCAGGTATATGTTGCCACTCTGGATTTTCCCTTCTGGGGGCAGCAATCGATTGATGGAAAGGGCCGTGGTGGTTTTTCCACAGCCTGACTCCCCCACCAGGCCCAGGCACTGGCCGTATGCCAGGGTAAAGCTGACGTCATCCACCGCCTTGACGATCCCCTGAGAGATATGAAAATAGGTTTTCAGATTTTCCACACGCAGCAGTTCCATGGCTTATCTCCTCCGCAGCTTCGGGTTCAGGATTTCATCAAAGGCATAGCCCAGAAAGGTGAAGGCCAGTACCACCAGCACCACACAGAGCCCGGGGGGAAGAAAAAACCAGTAGGCACCGGAACTGGCCGCCCCGGACTGAAAGGCGTAATGCAGCATCATGCCCCAGCTGGGCCGGGTGGGATCCCCCAACCCCAGAAAACTCAGGGTGGTTTCGGAGATGATGGCCACTGCTGTCACCAGGATGGTGTTGGCAAACACCAGGGGGAATACGTTGGGCAGGATATGCCGCATCATAATGGTGCTGTGGTCGGCGCCAATGGCCCTGGCCCGTTCAATAAAGGGACGTTCTTTCACCGACAGAGTCTGCGAACGGACAACCCTGGCGGTGCCTGCCCAGCTGGTAAGGCCGATGACCAGGATGATGATCCAGACACTGGAGCCCAGAATGGCGGCCAGCACCAGCACCAGGGGCAGCCAGGGGATCACCAGGAAGAAGTCGGTAACCCGCATGAGGATGCTGTCGATGGCTTTGCCAAAATACCCGGAGATGATCCCGACGGAGGTACCCAGAAACATGGAGATCAGTGTTGCCAGAATGCCCACCATCAGTGAGATGCGGGCGCCGGAAAGCAGGTTTCTGAAAATGTCCCTTCCCAGGTTGTCCGTTCCCAGAAAATGAGTGGTGCTGGGGGGCTGAAGAATGGTTTCCACGGTTCCGAATTCCATGGGGTTATAGGGGAAAATCAGTGGCCCGATGATGGCAGCCACTGTGAAAAACCCCAGAATAAGAGCCCCGGAGATGGCCATCCCGTTGCTTTTGAAGCTGGTCCAGAAGTGTGCCAGCTTTTTTAGTCTCATTTCCCGATAGATTGAGCTCATGCTGTTCTCCTTTATTCCCGCACACGGGGGTCCAGGTAGCCATAGGTCACATCCGCAATCAGGTTGGCTACAATCACGCTGAGGGTGATCAACAGAAAAATGCCCTGAAGCAAGGGATAATCCCTGGCTTTCAGCGCATCAAACATCAGCCTGCCCAGACCTGGCCAGGAAAAGATGGTTTCCACCTGTATGGTGCCGCCGATGACCAGCCCCAGGTTGATGGCAATGATGGTGATCATGGGGAGCATGGCATTGGGAAGGGCATGTTTTCGTATGAGATAAGTGTCGTCAAACCCTTTTGCCCTGGCGGTGGTCATGTAGTCTTCAGTCAGTACATCCAATAAAGTATTCCGCATGGTGAGGGTGTATTCACCAATGAGCACCAGGCTCAGGGTCATCACTGGCAGCACCAGGTGCCGGGCGGCATCCTTTATCATGGCCAACTGATTGGGGAAGGACTGCCCCGGCGTTAACATGCCGGAAGTGGGAAACCAGCGCAGGCTGACGCTGAACACGGCAATCAGAATGATCCCCAGCCAGAAAGTGGGCATGGAATAAGTCACCAGAGAAAAACTGAGGGAAGCTATGTCAATGCGGCTGCCACGTTTCCAGGCAGCAAGCACTCCCAGCACCATACCGGCGATGGTGGCCAGTATCTGGGCCAGTCCCACCATCAACACTGTGGGCATGATCCGGGCGACAATGACCTGGGTCACCGGCTGGCGGTAAAGAAAGGAGGTGCCCAGGTCACCGGTAAACAGGTGCTTAAGGTAGATCCCGAACTGTACATACCAGGACTGGTTCAGCCCAAAAAGTTCCCGGGTCCGTTCAATGGCTTCCTGAGATGCCCGGGGATTGCGCATGATCATGGCCAGGGGATTCCCCGGCATGATTCGAAAGAGCACATAATTAAAGACCAGCACAAAAAAGATGGTTGCCAGTGACTGGATGATCTTTTTCCCCAGGTATTGTCGTTTCACTCAACCACCCCCTCGCGTCTCGCTAAAGCAGCCTTCAGTCGTTTCACGGTACTTGCCTGTTTTTAGATCGCTGCCCTCTTGTGCTGCTGACAATTGATTTTGCATGATTTCCTTCTATTGCTAACGATAGGAGTTGGCTGCTTTCTTCTTTCGGAAAACAAAGAAGGCAACGACTGCCATTATTCCCAGGCCGCCGATGATATGACCTAAAGAATCGGAACCTCCCGTTGCTGGCACCGTTGCATCGCCGGCACCGGCCACAGGCTGAAGGTTCAGGTAGTTGTAATTGGTCAAATTAAAGAAATAACCGCCTTCATCAGGTATTCGTCTCCAGCCTGTCCATCTGGATGTATTCACTGCCTGCAGGCTGTTATCGTAGAACAGGATGATGTAGGGTGCTTCTTCATAAAGAATCTGTTGCATTTTCCACACTACTTCCCGCCGCTCATCTGGGTCCATGATGGTCTGCTGTTCCATAAACAGCCGGTCATAGGTTTCGTTGGAATAATTGGAATCACTCATGTTTCCGATCTGACTGGTGGTCATCACATTGAGAATGGTGGTGGGGTCAAGGTCAGCCCCCCATCCCCAGATAAACATATCAACATCACCGGAGTAGATCTTATCCATTAACGCACCGTCATCCACCGTTTCGATGTTGAACTTGATGCCCGCTTCTGCCACCATGCCGGCAATCATTTGGCCAGCCTGCACTTCGTTGGCATTATCCGCCCGCAGGGTTAGCAAGAATTCCAGAGGAGTACCATCCGGAGCCTGTCGAATACCGTCGCCGTTCAGGTCTGCAAAGCCGGCTTCTTCCAAAACCTGGTTGGCCATCAGTACATCGTAATCACGCAGCTCAGCTGATGTGGGCTCGTAATGATAGAACCCTTCCGGCGGTACCAGGGTGGTACCCACACTTCCCTGGCCGGAATACACCATATCTAAAATCCGCTGTTTATCAATGCTGTATTCAATGGCGTGACGGACAGGAGGTTCGAGCAGCAGTGGGTGTGATGTGGAAGAAGGGTCGTCCCAGCTGTTAAAGGAGAGTTCCACAAAGCCCAGCTCCACTGCAGCAATGGCGTCAATGCTTGCATCGCTGTTTAACACCTCCAACTGGCTTGGGCTGAAGTTGGTGGCTGCGTCAATTTCCCCCAGCCGCAGGGATTGGGCCATGGTGTCTGTGTTGGCATAAAGCACGAAGATCAATTCGTCTATTTGGGGGCGGCCATGAAACGTCTCTTCGTTGGCGGCGAGTTTCAGGTACTCCCCCGGCCGAAACTCTTCAAACCGAAAAGGACCTGTGCCGACCGGACTACTGTTAGGCCAGGCGTCATATTCATCAGGAGACACTTCTGACCAGATATGGGCCGGCAGAATGGGACAGGCATTCAGCAACATATTGGCTTTCGGCAGTTCCGTACGGATGACCAGGGTTGTTTCATCCGGGGTCGACACTTCCGTCATGCCTCCCAGGGAACCGGAATACATGCCCAGTTCATTTTCCATCAACAGCTCATAGGTGAATTTCACGTCGGCCGAGGTAAAGGGGGTGTCATCGTGCCATTTCACATCATCCCGCAGGGTAAAGGTCCACTCCAGCTGGTCATCACTGATCTGCCAATCTGTTGCCAGCCCCGGAGCTGTTTCCAGGTTTTCATCAAGCATCACCAAGGGATCGTACACCAGCTGAAACACTTCATAACCAATCTGGCTGTAAGAAATCAGAGGACTGAGTGAATCCACTTCCACCGTTACGCCAACCCGCATGGTATTCAGCGGCTCTTGTGCACCTGTGACAGGTGCTGCCAGCATCATCACCGTCAAGGCCAGGATCACCGCCATGGATACGCACCTTTTCCTTTTCACCTTTCATTCTCCTTTTTTTCTCGTGAATGGTTGGTATTTCTTCTGTGGATTTGATTCTTCCGGCGGCCCCTGTTTTCTATGGTTCCACGGCACTTTCCAATATTTCCAGCTCTTTTTTATCGGCATTGAGCCGTGCCCGAACCCCCAGCGGAAGGGTGGCCATATCCTTCGTATGACCGATGGGAAGCCCGTAAATGGCAGGTTTTTTCAAAGGCTTCAGGTATTCCTGAAGGAGGTCTTCCGTACTCAAATCCACATAATATCCCGGATTATGCTGACTTGGCCGGCAGTTGATGCACTCACCCACCACGATGCCCACCGCCTCCTGCAGCTTGCCGGCATTGGCCAGGTGAGTAAGCATATGATCGATGATCCAGGGTTCTGTGTCCAACTCTTCAAGAAAAAGTATTTTGCCCGCAGTCTCGATCTCATAGGGTGTTCCAAGGGTGGCGCAGACCAATGTTAAATTACCGCCTGTTAAAATACCTTCCGCTTTTCCCGGGTAAATAAGATCGATATATTTTTTCTCATCCGCCAGTTGTATTTTCCCCATGGGCTCCGGTTTTGTCAGGGCTCTGAACAGTGATTCCTTGGTGTAACTGGTGAGTTCTTCCGCATTGAAACGGGACATACTGGGACCATGAAAGGTGATCAGTCCTGTATTTTTAAGAACAGCCAAATGCAGTGAAGTAATGTCACTGAATCCGATAAATATTTTGGGGTTCTGGCCTACCACTTCGAAATCGATGTATTTTAACATTCTGGCAGATCCGTAGCCGCCCTGAGTGACAAAAATGGCATCAATGTCTTTTCTGGCAAACATGTCATTGAAATCCTCCGCCCGCTCCAGATCGGTTCCGGCTACAAACCCCTTACGCTTGTTGAGATTTTTCGACAGCTGAACCTTATACCCCCATTTCTTCAGGGTTTCAATCCCCCGAACCACATCGCTGCTCCGGTAAGAAGGGCTTGCTGGGGAAATCACACCGATGGTATCTCCTGGTTGAAGCATTTTGGGTTTCATCCTTATTCCTCCAATGGATTCATGACACATTTATCTGGGAAAATCGGTGGACGCCAGCAAGTTATGTCTGCATTTTTCGCATGAAACTGTGTTCATCTCTAAGACAAAGATACCCGATATCATCGTTCATTATCATCACCCTGATGGGCTTATATTCATAAAAAAAACTGCAGATCTCCATTGGATCCGCAGCATGTTCTTTTCACCCCGGTTATGACTCTTCAGCTTTCATGTGATCAAGAATGGCCTGAATTTCAGCCAGTGTCTCACCCAGTTTTTCTCTGTCTTTTGCTGCGACCTGTACTTTTGCTTGCGAAGCCAGTTCTTTGAATGAGACTGCGCGCAGATTGGCGGTGGATCCGGTGAAATTGTGAAGTTTTTGCTTTAATGTGTGCCAATCTTCTATTTCAAGGGCAGCTACCATATCGTCAAGCAGTTCTAACCAAGCGTTCGTACCCTGCTTCAGCAGTATTTCTGCAGTTTCTTTATCAAAATCGGTTTCACTCATTAGCTTTTGTATGATTGTTGTCCGAATGTCAGGGCTATTGGCAAGCGCGGCTTCAAGTTCAGTTGATTCCGATGATCCCGCCGAAAACCCTTCATCTTCATTTTGGATTGCCTGGTTGACATCTTCATGGAGCAGGGCGTTGATTTCCATAAAGTCCAGCGGTTTGGCCAGGTAGGCATCCATGCCGGCTTTCAGGCATCTGGTTTCATCTTCCTTCATGGCGTGGGCAGTCATGGCGACTACTCGGGGTTGTTTAATCCCTTTCAGCCGCCGAATCTGCCGAGTGGCTTCCAGGCCATCCATCACGGGCATCTGTATATCCATTAACACCAGGTCATAGCTTTGGTGTCGACAGGCTTCTATGGCTTCAAGACCATTCTGGGCTACATCACAGCTCAAGCCCCTATTTTGCAGCAGCTGCACTGCCAAAGCCTGATTGACAGGCTGGTCTTCCACCACCAGCACCTTGATCCGCTGGTTGTCGTGGGCTTCCCTGAGGCTGTGGCGGGTGACGAGGGATGAGCTTCGGGATTTTTTCAATCCTGTCACCAGACTGGCAACGGTGTCTAACAGGTCACGCCGACCGAAGGGTTTGGGCAGGTAAGCGCCAAAGCCTATATCACTTGCTGTTTTGGCACTGCCAGGTTCCATGACAGAGGTCAGGAGGCACAAGGGAATATCTTTGGTATCAGGTATGGCTTTCAAAGCCAAGGCCATGGCTTCTCCTGCCATGCCGGGCATTTGCTGGTCCAGCAGGATGCAATGGATGTTTTCCCGATTGGCAGTTTTTGCAATAATCTGTTCCAGTGCATGGGTTCCCCGTGCATTTTCTGTCACCCGGCAACCGGCTTCTTCCAGATAGGTGCGGATAATCTCCCGGTTTGACCCATCATCGTCCACCACCATGATGTGCTTGCCTTTTAAAATCTGGTGACTGGCCAGCTGAGGTAGGGGCGTTTGGTCTTTTTCCAGGGGAAGGGTCAGGGTGAAGGTGCTGCCTTCTCCAGGGGTACTGTCTATGGTGATGGTACCCTTCATCAGGTGGGCCAGATCGCGGCTGATGGCGAGACCCAGCCCGCTGCCACCGTATTCCCGGGTGTTGGAAGCGTCTGCCTGGGTAAAAGATTCAAAAAGACGGCTGATGGCTTCTTCGGAGATGCCGATACCTGTGTCTCTCACCTGAATTTCAACGGTGCTGATGGTATCACTTTCATCTATCTGACTGCATTCAACAGAAATATTTCCGATTTCGGTGAATTTCACGGCGTTACTCACCAGATTGGTGACAATTTGCCTGAGCCGAGTTGGATCTCCTTTCACCTGGTAGGGCAGGCTGGGACGCACGAGAAGATTCAGCTCCAAATTTTTACTGTGAGCCCGGTGCGCCTGAGGAATTACGGCGGCTTCAAGAGCTGAGCGCAGGTCAAAGGGGATAGTTTCCAGTTCCATTTTTCCCGATTCGATTTTACTCAGGTCAAGAATATCATTGATGAGACTCAGTAGAATTTCGCTGGAAGTTTTGATGTAGTTAATGTAGGTGGCCTGCTGCTTGTCTGTTTTGGTTTCCTGCAGCAACTGTAAAAATCCCATGATGCCATTCATCGGCGTGCGTATTTCGTGGCTCATGTTGGCCAGAAACTGGCTTTTGGTTCGATTGGCCTGCTCTGCCTGGTGAGCGGCCACATCCAGCTCCAGGTTTTTCATCTCCAGCATGGCAGTGAATTCCAGCAGTTTTTCTTCCTGCTTAAACTTTTTTGTGACGTCCCGCGCCACAGAATACAGCACTTCTCCCACCGGTCTTGACCGCCATTCAATCCAGCGGTAGGTGCTGTCGGCGCAACGGTATCGGTTGGTAAAGCTGCTGACTTCCTCCTGACTTTTCAAATCCTGAATCACTTCCAAGGTAGCCGGTAAATCTTCCGGGTGAACATAGTCCAGAAACTTTTTTCCTTCCAGGTCATCCAAGGAGTACCCCAGCACTTTCTCCCATTCCGGGTTCAAGCGGATGAAGGTTCCGTTTGTGTTGGCGATGCAAAGCAAGTCCAGACTTGAGGTGAAATACGTTTCCAACTCTTTTTGCTTGGATGCCAGCGTTGCTTCCATTTCCTTGCGTTCAGAAATATCTTCCACAATCCCCATGGTTTCGTTTTCGTTGATGATGGAAATGTGAATGCGGCCCCAATAGCGTTCACCATTTTTTTTAAGCCCAATGAATTCTGCGGCGACAGTACGTTTTTCTTGTGCTTCGCTTTTTCGAACCTGATCTTGGTCTTTGAACTCTGGTGGCGTCAGATCATTAATCGTCATTCTTGTTAGTTCTTCTTCTGTATAGCCCGTTAAAAAGCAAGCCGCCGGATTTGCCCGCAGATACTTTCCCTTTGCATTGGTAACAAAGATGGCCAGTGGTGACTGTTCAATATAAGCTCGATACGCTTTTTCGCTTTCTGCCAGGGCTTTTGCCACCAGTTTTTTTTCAGTGATATCTGTATGAGTGCCACTCATCAGGAGCGGCTCGTCGTCTGTTGTCCATGAAGTGACATTTCCCCGGTCCTGCACCCAGACCCAGTGGCCATCCCGATGCTTCATACGGTATTCAATGTCATAGTGGTCTCGCTGATGGCTGAACACTTCTTGCAGCTGGACTTCAGAGGCCTTCAGATCATCCGGGTGGACAAAGAGTTCTCTGGTGTCAATGTTGGTTGGTTCCAGTTCTGCCAGGGTGTATCCCACCATTTCGGCCCATCGCTCATTTAACATGATTTTTCCGGTCTGCACATTCCACTCCCATGTACCCACACGTGTTCCTTCAATGATATCTGCCAATCGCTGTCGTTCTTTCACAAGTGAATCCTGCGCTTCTTTCAGCGGTGTCTGGTTCATCAGATACCCACGATGTTCCAGGATTTCTCCTTCGGGATTTATGATGCACCGGGTCTGGTCATAAAACCAGTGGTATGCGCCAGATTTTGTTTTCAGACGGTAGGACTGGTTGAAATTTTCGACTCTTTGCTTCCGATAAGCAGCAGATTCAGTGCGAACCCGCTCCACATCCCCCGGATGAATCAGTTCATCATAATTAAAAGTATCATCCGCCATTTCTTCGGGAGTGTACCCCAGTATTTCTGTTGCGTTTTCGGAAACCTGCATGACATTGCCTGTATCATGTGGGTTCCATGCGATGGTCAAAACCGGACCTGAGACAAAGAGGTCCCGCTCCTGCTGCAATCGGTGCATGGCATTCTCCCGGTCCAGATACAATCCCACCTGTGTCGCATACAGGATCGACAGTTCCGGGTTTCTTAATTGGCTGCCCAAGGGCATGATCAGGGTGAAATCCCCAAGCATTAGTTCTTTCTTCATGATTTTGACCAGGTTCACCTGACCAATGCCAAAGATTTTTTCAAACAGGCGGATCAATGGAATCGGAAGCACCTTTCCTGTCAAAGCTTCCATGCTCTCAAAGGTGGTCAGAGTCTTATTCCGGATTCTGGCCTGACGTGCCGGGTCATGGGGCCACTTCTTATTAATGGGGTCAAATCCCAGCATTTCAGTTGCTTTCAACAGATTTTCTGAGGCGCCGGCAATGGCAAGTGTGGTAAAGTCGAGTCCCTTATCATCAAACCGATTGAAGACAACATAGGCTGCGCCTGTGAGGTTATGCATATCTTCTGCTATTTTTTGAGGGGTGGTTGTGTCCATTAAGTCAAACATACTGTCAGTGATACGCTGTAACAGTTCTGCTTTTTCTGCCAGTGCTATCTCTACTTTCCGAAGATGAGCTTCCTCCGAATGATGTATCGTTTTTAAAGCAGTTGACTGATTTTGTTTGCCCTGTTGCTGCGTCCTAAGTTCTTTCTTTCGTTTCATTTCTGTTCATCCTTTGCATTGATCAAACCTCAACCGCGGTCATCCGTCGGAGGCAGTGTTTCGTTCTTCTTAACTTGCACTGCACTTTTTGGAAAGACAGGGGATTGTATTTTTTCTGAATACGTACTCATTCTTGTTGCATGACAGATAAGTATACCATAAACATCGTATTTTTGCAAGAAATTTCTGAAATTTCTGGTATTTTTTTGCCCTAAAGCTCCCCCACTTCATTGCACATTATTTCCATCATGGCTTCAACCAGTTTTAGGATAGTTGTCAGAGGCCTCCTAACGTATAGTTGAAGAAATGAAGCCCACAAGGAGATAAGAGCACATGGTACATACGATTATTGTTAGGCTATAATACTCAGGGTACACAACGTTTTGGGACACATACGCATAATGGAGAGAAAGGGGAAGCATATGCACTTCATTGGTCTGACATCGATGTTTTGGCAATAGAGAAATATAACTTTTGGCAGTCAAACAGTCTTTGTCAAAATCAAAAGATGGGAATCCTTTAGATCATTCAAATATATCATACCAGCATTTCAAGCCAAATCTTGTAAAAGCAAATCTTGTTGAGTTTCGACTTTATGATCTGCATCACATGTGTGTCACGTTGATGCTCACGGCTGGTACTCATGTAAAAGTAGTAGCCGAAAGGCAGGGACATGTAAGCGTCATGCTTGCTTTGGACGCATACAGTCATTGCTTGCCCGATATACAATCGGAAGCTTCAGAAAAGCTTAATGCATTGATTATTGATCTATCAAAAAAAACGCCAGTTACATCATAGCAACTGGCGTTTTAACATTCGCTTTAAGTCTATTCAACTATAATTGTTGTGTTAGTAACTGTTTCAAATTTGTCACCATACTTCATTTGAAAAGCAAGCTTGTAGTTACCTGGAACTCTTAAAGCAAGATCCTCAATTTCTAAAACACCATGTGCACCGTAGTTGTCTATTACTAAATCTTCAGATACGGATGTCTTCAACATGTTTCCCGACGGATCAAATAAGGCGATTCGATAAGTGTATAGTTGCTCAGGCATAGGACCAATATCAAAATATGCTAAAAGATAATTGTCCATCCCAACAGGAAATATGTTTGCGCCAGGATTTACAAGAACCCAGACATCATCATCATAGATATCTTCATACTCATAATAATCATCGAAATCAATTACAAGTAGTTGCACTTCAGGCTTAATAATATCAACAGTCTGAGTGCTAGAATTCCATTTCACAACTGCATCAAACTGTTCTGCTATAGCTTTAACTGGTAACATTGTTCTGCCGTTCAAAACAACTCCTGGCACATCAGACACCAATTCCTTGTTATTGATGACCACTTTCACGATAGGTAATCCTTCAAAACTTCCATACATCCCTGATGCAAAAACAATACCCGTCATCAATAGCAAAAAGACGAACACACCAGCAATTGTTTTCTTCATACACATGCCTCCTCTTTTATGTTTTACAGGATTCAGAAAAACTCTGTATCCCTGTAAACAACTAAATTGTATCATTTTTCTATCAGTCATTCAACTGGGCAATTATTACACTTCTGTTGCATTTAAAGTCTCTTTTTAAATGCAAAGATACAACTATCTATTGGTTCCGCGACTTCCATCCCGTCGAGATTCTTGACACTTCCTTGACGCTTTATGCAAAAACAGAAAATACCAACGCTTGAAAACGTTGGTATAGCTGGCGCGGCATGCAGGACTCGAACCTGCAACCAACTGATTCGAAGTGTGAAACCTTATTGTTTTACGTAGTTTTATATAGTTTATGTTAGGTGTCAATATCGAAGTATTTTCAACGTATTGATGGCTATTGACTGCCCTCATAATTGAGTATAGTTTACCTTTCTTTTTTATGCTTATTCGTGTCACGTGTCATGAATGTGTCATGAAATAGCGCTTTTCAGGACTTCATTTTATATATCACTTGTTATCTCAAACTTTCAAGTTTGTGTATCTGGTGCATGGTACTTTCTTTCTTCTATGTCTATACACAAAATACACAAATTAAGGAAAACAGCCTGTAACCGTTGAAATACCAACGTTTATTTTGTGTTTTTTCTAATACACAAATTCATCACGAAACCCCTTCAAACGTTGAAATACCAACGTTTATTTTGTGTATCACAAATTAAAACCGCCCTATTCCTGGGCGGCTTCTTTTGTTGCTTCTCTCTTTCTTCTTCTATATTCCCTTATTTTGTTAGTGTGTGTGCAAGGTGAAACTTCTTCCCCTGGGGCTGGTGGGCAACAGGCGCCACGACCAGCGTGCAGCTGGTGACACACTGGGCATTCTTTCAAATCCTTCTTTTCTTCAATAACTGAACTGTATAGCTTAAACCATATAGCAGGCAATAGGTGGGTATAGTCACGTTCTGGGGTGTACCTATATTCATTGGTGCGCTTATTGTATTTCAAAACAGTGGATATACTTCTTCCTTTAATCTTGTTACTTATAACTGAAGCGGCTTTATCCCTGCTGATGTAGTGGCGCTGGCGCTTATATTCTTCAACGTTCAACCTGGCCAGGCTTTCTATTTCTTTTGTTCTGTCCGGGTATGCTTCGGGGTTTTTTATTACTTCTTTGACCCGGCGCATATATTCAACTTCTTCCATTATTCTATCAATCGAATCATAAGACATTATTCCCTTTTCACCTATGATTAACAGCCTACGTTCTTCATCACTTAATAAGGAAACCACTTCATCAAACACCCTCAAAGATTCGTTATCACTGGGCGCCGCTGAATGCCGCTGGTTGATACCTATTAAGCCGTACCTACTGGCAAACTTAAGAAGTGATTTATCATCTTTGATTTTTGTAAATTCGCTGAAAACATCATCCCCAAAATTAGAAGATTCCGGGTCATAGGAACTGACCACAGGCGCAAAGCCTACAATATAACCATCTACAATCTTATATTCTGATAACACTTTGAATTCCATCACATCGCCGCCCTTCTTTGGTTTGTATACTTTTATGTATACCGTTATACCTTTGTAATCAGTATACTACTATGATATATTGAAGTCAAGTGAGATACATTAACCACTAGAAAAAAAAAGAAAGGTGTGAAAATTGATGGAAAAAAGATATCTGGTTGAGGAAGTAGCAATGGAAACACGGCGCCCGGTTTCGACTATATGGCGCTGGATTAGGGAAGGGAAGCTGGAAGCGGTGAGAACTGGAAAGCGCTATCTTATTGCAGAATCAGCGTTAAATGACTTTCTAAACAATGGCACAAAATAGGGAAAAGCGCCCAGGGGCGGCGAACCATCCAGGCGCTTTTCATAGGTAAAACTAGTGGCGTTACTTTCTTCTATTATACCACGCCACAGGCAAACAATCAAAAGGTGGTGATTCAGTGAATGAGAACATAACTATTAGCCATGTTAGACATTGTAAAGAAACAAATTGCAGGCCGGAAGAAACCACCTGGCCAGTGTTCATAGAGAAGTTAAGAACGCCGGAAGTAATTGAACAATCTATCTATGAATTTCATGAAATGGATGACAAAGAACAGAAGCCAATCAAAGACGGCGCCGGGTTCGTGGGCGGCTACGTGAAAGGTTCACGAACAAAAGACAATATAAAATACAGGGATGTAATCGCCCTGGATGCCGACAATGTACCACAGGGCGCCGACTTCATAGAAGCTTGTAAAACGGCGTTATCTGGTACAACCTTCATCATTTACAACACGATTAGACACACAGACCACGCCCAGCGCTTCAGGCTGCTGGTACTCACTGAACGGATAAGCAGCCGGGAACAATACAAGCTAGAAGCCAGGCAAATAATGAACATGGTAGGCGCTGAATACTTTGATGATTCATCTGATGAATGGGAACGGTTCATGTACTACCCTAAAGTCTGTAAAGACGCTAAGTATGTATTTCATCATAATGACGGGGCAGCATGGCAGCCAGGAAGCGCCGCAACAGTGGCAGCAAAACCACAGATAAACAGTAACCCGGTATTACCTGAAGAATTCCAGCGTGATATACCAGAAGGCGAACGGGATAAAACATTCACCAGACTGGCTGGCCTGATGCTGAACAACATGCCACCTGAAGCGGTGCTGGAATTCCTTCTATACCAGAATGAAAAGTATTGCAGCCCACCAATGGACCCGGCACAGGTGAAAAAAATTGTTAAAAGTATAGGCAGCAAAGAAATGGCTAAGGCACAGGCAGAATTCACGGAAGTGAAAGACTTTAAGAAAAAAGCCCTTCCATGCTTCCCGGTGAACGCTCTACCACCTGAATTGGCCAACTACGTGGAAAAGCTATCAACGGCGTTACAGGTGCCGCCTGATCTACCAGCTTCCCTTCTTCTGTCCATCCTGGCCACGTGCTGCGCCGGAAAAGTAAGGGTTCAGGGTGTCCCTGGGTGGATTGAACCGACAAACTTATTCACGCTGGTTATTCTACCACCAGGTGAACGCAAAAGCGCCACGCTTTCAGCATTAAGGCGGCCAGTGGATGAATTCGAAGCGCTGGAAACCGAGCGCCTGGCGCCGGAAATTGCTAAACAGCAAGCCGAATACCGAGCGCTGGAAAAGGTGGTAACGAAACGTGAAAACACACTGGCCAAAGAACCCAACGATTATGGGGCGCTGGCAGACCTTCAGCAGGCAGCTGAAAAGCTATTGAATTTTGAAGTCATGAAGGCGCCACGATTGACAACAAGCGACGCCACGCCGGAAAAGGTGGTAAACCTCATGGCAGACAATGGCGGTAGATTAGCCATATTAAGCGCCGAGGGTGGCCTAATTGAAATAGCAGCCGGGCGCTACTCAAACGGTATGAGTAATTTTGAATACTTGCTACATGGTCACGCTGGTGACACTATACGGGTTGACCGGGTAGGCCGACCAGCGGACATAATCAAAAAACCAGCGCTAACGGTAGGAATCACGGCACAGCCTGACGTTCTCAAAGTGATTCAAAAGAACGCCCAGTTTAGGGGGCGTGGACTATCTGCCCGGTTCATGTATTCATTACCCCGCCCAATGGTGGGCAACAGGGACACACACCCGGAACCCATGCCGGAAAACCTACAACGTGATTATGAAAACATGATTTATATGCTGCTGAAAACACTTGATGGTGACGTTGCACTCATGTTATCGCCTGAAGCTGCGGAAGTATCGCAGCGGTTCGCCGCCTGGTTAGAACCCAAACTGAAACCGGAAACAGGCGAATATTCAGCGTTCGCCGACTGGTGCGCCAAAGCACATGGGGCAGCGCTAAGGATTGCCGGGCTGCTGCATATGGCAGACCTGAAAGATGATTACAAGATAGACGCTGAAACAATGGAAAAGGCTTTCAAAATCATTCTTTATTACACAGAACACGCTAAACGGGCGCTAGGGGCAGACGAACAGGCAGAACATGACAGCGCTAGAAAGGCCATTAAGATTATTAAGGCTGAAGGTGTCGAACTGGTAACCCCACGCCTACTAATGAAGAAAAACCGGATTGAATGGCCTAACGCTGAAGAAGCCCTGGAAACCCTTGAAACGTTAGAAGCACACGGCTATTTATCAGCGGTGGAAACAAAACGCCGGGGCAGACCATCCCCCACGTTTGCGGTAAACCCTGACTATTTCAAATAGCGCCCGTGTCATGAATGTGTCATGGCGTTATAAGATACAGTAATTGCAAGCTATTCACTAGTGGCCTATTGATTGGGAATCAGAAAGGCGGTGAAAATATGGGCGGCGAAACCAGAAATAAAACACCAGCAAAATAGAACATTTATTATATAGTTTCAAACAGCCGAAAGGGGAGGAAGCTCAAAATCTAAAATGAAATGAGTGGATTCCAATGAAAGGTTTTACACCATCTACAAAGAACGCCGTAATTTATTTTGAAACAGACGAGGCACAAGTACCAGACGGGGCAAGAACCATGCCGGGATGGGGAATACGGGGCAAAGACGGTGCCACGGTTGAAGTTCACATGGGGCAATATGAGTGCAAGTTTTACGTAATCCACGCAACACCAGACCGGGATCCCTGGTTACTATTGTTCAAAGACCCACTGAAGCTGGCGGAATACATGGCAAACCTAAAAATAATAATGGAGGTGGGCGAATGATTAGAAAAATACTATCTGAATACTGGCAAGTCATGACAGAGATACACGGCGAAGTTGTGAACAGTGTCATGCAGGCGTTAAACAAAAATATTAGAAAATTGGAGGGTTAAATATGACAAAACTTGAAATGTTTATCGAACAAAGGCAGACAGTGGCCACAAAGGTTCAGCAATTCCAACAGCGACAACAGGAAATAAGCGATCAACTGGAACAGCTTGACGAACAAATACAGAAGGCCATGATGGATGGTAAAAGTATTGACGGGCTGCAGACCGAGGCTATGAAACTAACCAACGAACAGCAAAACATGGCGAAGGCTTCAGCGCTCTTAACAGGTGGGCGGCTGCAGGAACTTGCACACCAGGCACTTGTAGAACAGAAAGAATATTTTGAGCAATCACAGGAGAAGTTACACGATTTAAGACAACAAGACCTTGAAAACTACCAGACCTACCTTGACCAGCAGGCGAAAATAATCAAACAGTGGAACACCGTTAAAGCGGATTGCAACCGACGTTATCAGGCAGCCAGTGACCATCTACAAGGCCATGTGAACATGAATACATTAAAAGACTATGCAGGGCAAAAGCTGGAAAAATACGACGCTGGAAAGGGGATTGGATAACATGCCTAAAGGGTTAACGATGAAACAATACAAAGAATGGTTTGAATCAGGCCGTGAACCGGTGGCATCCGGTGAAGGTGTACGCAATGAAGGCGACGTTATAATCACCACGGTTGATGATGGGGAAAAGATAACCGAAACACGGCGGGAAAAACTACCGTACAAGGAACGAATCATTACAGTAAAAGACGAATAATAGGTGCCAATATTTGGGCGGTTTGTGTCGAATATGTACCAGTGAAAACGGCACAAATCGCACAAAATACACAAAATAAAGGAGGTGGGGCCTTGTGGCCAGACCACGGATTAAAACCAGTACCGACGTATTAAGGATATTGAACCGGCTTGTGGTGGCCGTTGAAAAGGATGAAATGGAGCTGGACAAAGCACGGGTGTTAATCTATGCCGCCAGTACAGCCGGGGCAATCCTAAAGAATATCGAAATAGAATCACGGCTCGACACATTAGAGAAGGCCGCAGAACAGGCCACAGGCGGCAATCTAAAGGCGGTGAGGTAGTATGTCCAATGCACGACTAAAGCGATTAGAAAAGGTGTTACAAGCAGACCCAACCATGACACCGGTGGTAATCATTAGACCGGGTGAACCTATTCCAGAATGGGCCCGTGTGGTTATTATTGACGATATACCGGAGGTGGCAGACGATGAGTAACGCACGACTAAAGCGACTGGAGAAGGCTTTAATGTCCACAGGCTTCAAAGCGATAATAACATCACATGATGAAACCGGGGCCTTAATTGATTGGCACACCGGGCAACCAGTGACAGCGGATGACCTGAAACGGGCAGACCTTCATATATCTGTATTGTGGGAATGAGGTGACAGTATGAATCATGCACGACTGAAACGATTAGAGCAGACATTCAGCGGCACGCACAAAGGGCCGGTATCTTATACGGAATACTCAAAAGCACATAGCCGCCAGATTGAATTATATATAAGACTATTGTGTCATTTAGACGGTGAACCAATGCCACCGGTTGACCTGGAACAGCAGGCCAAAGACCGGGAAACCATGTTGACCTTCAGAAAATACAATCCTTCTAAGCATGAGGGGTGGCAGCCGAAAACAGATATATTTGATAAGTATTTGCACAAAGACCGGGACACACCAGAAGAACGACGCAAGGACGAACTTGCAGAAAAGTATTTAATCACACTGGTATAACGGAACATAGCGGAACAGTTTTGACCTTGTTTGACCTTATGCCATAACCGGACCCGGGGAACCCAACCAATAAAATAATATGAATATACGTTATGGCATTGAAAAGGGAACGCTTTAACAATAATAACCGGGTAGCCGTGGCCGTTAAGAATAGGGGGTAATATGCAAGACCTGGGGTGGCGCTGCCAATGGTGGCGCCGTTCTGGTACATATGAAAGTCAAATAAAGTCTAATTTTCTTCTACCTCAAACAATTCCAGGGGGTTTACTTCCAGCGCTGCTGCTATCTTTTCCAGGTGGCGAAGGTTTACGGCGTCTTGTTTATTCCTGGCCAATGCTGAAAGACTGGATTCCCTGACCCCTGAAAGCTGCGCTAGTTTGTATTGAGTTAACCCCTTCTCTTTCAGTAATTCTTTAATACGAAGGCGCATTTTCATTATAAAAAACCCCTTTCTTTCATGCTTTTATATTGCGTTATCCTGTATTATGAAGTATAATGAAGTAAGTAAAAGTAATACGGTATCAGTAGGCCATAGCTGAACGCATTGAAACCACTTCTTCCTATATGGCCATGACACATTAATGACACGCTATTGACCACCATTGACCAGGTAGGGCGGCGAAACCATGACCTGTTCAAACAATCCAAAGGAGGTAAAACTAGTGGCAAAACAGGGCAATATAACCAAACTAGGTAAGGACAAATTTAGGGTACGGATTCATTTAGGCACAGATTCAACAGGCAAACGCCGGGACTGGACAAAGGTAGTAAACGGTGAACACAAAGACGCCGTGAACGTTCTATCTGAAAAGCTGCTGGAACTTAATAAGACTGGTGAAATTAGCGAACCATCAAAACAGCCATTGAGCGAATATCTGGAAGAATGGAAAAAATCCACTCTCATTACACGGGTAAGGGCTAAGACATATGAAAGCTATTGCTTCAATTTAGACCAATATGTAATACCTGAAATGGGTGATACGCCTATCAGTGGCCTAAGACCTGAACGGATCCAGCGCCTATATAATGACATGCTACACAGTAAGAACCTTTCAGCGCAGACGGTACGTTATACCCATACAGTGCTAAGGAACGCCCTACAGCAGGCCGTAAAATGGAAAAAGATAGACCATAACCCTTGCGACCTGGTAGACCTTCCAAAGCGAACCAAGACAGAACAGAAAGCCATGACACAGGAACAGGCTAGGGCGGTTCTAAAGGCTGCGGAAGGAATACGCTATAAAGTATTATTTGAACTTCTTATCTTAACTGGCCTAAGACCTGGTGAAGCCTACGGCCTGAAATGGCAGGATATTGATTTAAACGCCGGTACTCTATCAGTACGCCGGGCGCTATCCCGAACAGAATACGGCGCTGTCTGGGAACTGACAGAACCAAAGACCAGCAAAAGCCGCCGATCAATGCCCATCCCAAAAGGGCTGGTTGACAGCCTGAAACGGCAAAAGGCACAGAACGCCGCCGATAAAATGGCTGCCCAGGTGGAAGCCGAGCGCATACGGCAAGAAGTGGCCAAAGGGGAACGGGATGAAGCCACAGCGGAAGCCTACCTGGAACAAATCAAATACCATGAACACAACCTTGTTTTTCCGTCACTCAACGGTAACCCATTAGACCATACAAACGTTGCAAAAGGTTTCAAAAGGGTTTTAAAGGCCGCTGAAGCCCAGGCCATTGAAGTCGCCAAAGAGGCTGGCACTTATGACGCTACACAGCCGGAAAAGTACCAGTATAGCTTCAGGTTCTATGATATGCGGCACACGTGCGCCACGCTGTTATTACAGGCTGGTATCAATCCAAAGGTAGTGGCTGAACGGCTAGGCCATGCCAGTATAACCCTAACGCTGGACACCTATAGTCACTGTCTGCCTGATATGCAAGGGGAAGCCACAGACAAGCTATCGGCTATGATCTACTAAAGGGGGCGGCATGAATGTTAGATTTAGCGCAGCACATAGAAGAAACAGCTTTTAGGCTTGACGGCTGGGAAACAGGAACCCTAGTATTTGATGAACCCGGCGTGGCCTTCCTGATGGACCCCGAAACAAGGCAGGAAAAACCAGTAAACATAGGCAGCCATGTTGTGGAAGTTGAAACCGTGCAAGGCTGGCACAGGATGAAGCAAAGTGATTATGAACGCATTTCAACAGACGGAACGCTATTGTTTGCTGGTGCTAGATGCCGGATGAAATAACAGATAAGGGGTGGCACTTATGACCATTGAAGAAAAAATAGTACACGTTACTAGGCTGATGCTGGCACACGTTAACACATACGATGAACAGCGCCGGGCAGACCTTAAACGGCAGATACACCAGCTGAAAGCTGAAATAAAAGCCGCTGATCATTGAAAAAGATATTGTATCGATACACTTCAAAAGCCTTATCCGCGGATAGGGCTTTTAATTTGTGATTAATTCGTGATACACAAATTAAACGTTGAAATTCCAATGGTTACAGCCGTTTTAGAATGAATTTGTGTATTTAAGAAAACACAAATTAAACGTTGAAATACCAATGGTTTGAGGGTGTTTTCTTTAATATGTGTATTTTGTGTAGTGGCGTGTATATGTGTGTTTGTGTACCAGGGGAGTTGAAAGAAAAGTTATATAGCAACTATTAGATATATAAATACAGGGTATTTTCAGTAGTTTTGACCACCCTAGATGGTACTGGTAAAGGTAATACCAATGGCGCTGGTGTCGTTCGTGTCATGATTCGTGTCATGATTCGTGTCATGAAAAAACGGTTCCAACGTGTGTGAACGCTGAAACCGTTGGTACGTCTGGCGCGGCATGCAGGACTCGAACCTGCAACCAACTGATTCGAAGTCAGGTACTCTATCCGATTGAGCTAATGCCGCATAATAATATTGGAGCGGAAGACGGGAATCGAACCCGCGACCCTCGCCTTGGCAAGGCGATGCTCTACCGCTGAGCCACTTCCGCATATTGGCGGGACAAACTGCCCGCCGGTTTTGGCTGGGATAGCAGGACTCGAACCTGCGCATGACGGAGTCAAAGTCCGCTGCCTTACCGACTTGGCTATATCCCAATGGTGGGGTGGATGATGGGATTCGAACCCACGAATACAGGAGCCACAATCCTGCGTCTTAACCACTTGACTACACCCACCACGCGTTGGTGTCCTTCACTGTCAAACTGGCTCGACAGCTGGATGATATAAGCTTGAATAAAATGGAGCGGGCGAAGGGAATCGAACCCTCACGGTCAGCTTGGAAGGCTGAAGTTCTACCATTGAACTACGCCCGCAATGTGGATACTTCGTTTTGTCACATCTACTAATTTACCATCGATTGCCTCTATTGTCAAGCACAAAATTACTGAAATTGAAGCGGCTGATATGCCACTGGCTGGGCGGTTTTCAAACTCAGCAATGTAAATGCTGATTCAGTACCCGTCTCCAGTATTCCACAGGTGCAACCGTGTTCACTGCGCGGTCGTGAGGTGCTGCCAGGATTGATGATGATCAGCCCCTGCTGCAGTACCAGCGGAACGTGGGTATGGCCAAAAATCACCACATCTGCCTTCTTTTCAAGCCCGAAATAGTACAAACTGGTGAGGCTGTGCTGCACCCGCTGAATATGACCATGGCATAGCAGGATGTTCAGGTGGTCAATCTTCAACAGCCGGTGATCTGGTCCGGCTGTTACCGGGTCACCATTGCCAATGACGGCTTCGATCTGCTGATGAGTCTGGGTTGACAGCCACTGGGAATCCTGGTAAAGATCGCCCGCGTGGAGAATGCAGTCTGTGTCTCGGAGCAGCTCGAGTGCCTGTAGTATACTGTGAGAATCGCCGTGGGTATCACTAATGAGTCCAATCTTCATGATGTCAGCCTCCCAGGTTCAGGGTGTTTCTGCCAGCAGCGACACCAGTTTTTCTTTCATGGCTTCAATGGCCTTGCCCCGGTGACTCATGCTGTTTTTGATCACTGGCCCCAGTTCTCCAAATGTCTGTTGATAAGCGGGTATGAGAAAAAGGGGATCATAGCCAAACCCATGGGCGCCTATGGGCTCAAAATCGATATAGCCTTCAACCGTGCCCCGAACCACCAACTCCCGGCCGTCAGGAAAAACAGCTGCCAGTGCGCAGACAAAACGCCCCTGTCGATTCTCCAGCGGAACATCTTTAAGGGCTTCCAGCAATTTTTCATTATTGGCTTCGTCGGTGGCACCTTCACCTGCATAGCGGGCGGAATAGACGCCAGGGGCACCGCCCAGGGCATCCACTTCAAGACCGGAATCATCGGCCAGGGCCAGCATGCCGGTTTCTGCCGTTACTGCCCGGGCCTTGATGAGAGCATTTTCTTCAAAGGTGGTGCCTGTTTCTTCGATCTCCATACCGGCCAGCCCCACCTCTTTCATGGTACGAACAGTGATGTGAAAGTCTGCCAGCATGGTGCCGATTTCTTCCAGCTTGTGGGGGTTTCCTGTGGCAATGACGGCTGTCAGGTGTTTCATGCCTTTCCTCCACCCTGGGAAGCAATGAGTTTTTCCCGGTAAATTTCGTTGACCGTTTCTTTCTGTGCTTCAATGAGGGCCGTGATGCCTTCCCGCGCCAGGGCAATCATGGTGTTCATTTCTTCAAGACTGAAAGTGGCTTCTTCGCCAGAACCCTGAATTTCCACCACTTGTTCATGCTCGGTCATCACCATGTTCATATCGACTGAAGCGCCGGAATCTTCTTCATAGCACAGGTCAAGGAGGGGAACCCCTTCCACGATCCCCACACTGACAGCTGCCAGGTAGTGGGTCACAGGAATTTCTTTGATTTGCCTGGCGTCACGCAATTTAATCAGCGCTTCCATTAATGCCACGAAAGCGCCGGTGATGGAAGCGGTGCGGGTACCGCCATCAGCCTGAATCACGTCACAGTCGATCCAGATGGTGCGTTCACCCAGCTGGCTGAGGTCTACCACTGAACGGAGGGCACGACCAATGAGACGCTGGATTTCCTGGGTGCGGCCCTCCACTTTGCCACGAGTGGATTCTCTTATTTTTCGGGTATGGGTGGCACTGGGAAGCATGGCGTATTCGGCGGTAATCCAGCCTTTGCCGCTGCCCTTGAGAAAGGAGGGCACTTTTTCTTCCACAAAAGCTGTGCAGATGACTTTTGTATTGCCCATTTCTGTCAGTACTGAACCCATGGCGTGGGAGGTAAAGTTGCGGGTAAAGGTGACCGGCCGCAGTTGATTCTCTTTTCTTCCGTCTATTCGCATCTATGTCGCCTCGTTTCTATTTGATGGGATTTGTGTTGGATTATTTGCGTTTCAGGCGGCTGAAAAATCCGCCTCTGATGGCTCGGGTGTCCATCACGGTGACAAAGGCCTTTTGATCGTGTTCGTCCAGCAGCTGGTTCAGTCGGCCCAGCTGTTTTCGCTGGATGGTGACATTGAGCAAGTGATTGACACCGCTGCGGCCATAGCCTTCCACAACGGTAACCCCATAGCCTTCATCCCGCAGGATGGTCACCAGTTCTTCTGCTTTTTTATAGCTGATCACCTGGACCACCAAACTGCCCAAAGCCATTTTTTCTTCAATCATGATACCCACGTAGTTTCCGGTGGCAAAGCCGGAGGCGTACATAATAACGTTAATAGGATCATCCAGATTGCTGAGTACCGATCCCACTGCCAGAATCCAAATACTGACTTCAAAAAAACCGATAACTGCCGCGTGGATCCGCTTTCCCTTCACCACCATGATCATGCGAATGGTGGCCAGGCTCACGTCAGATACTTTTGCCATAAAGATTAACAGATAGCCGATAAGGCCTTCCACAATAATTCTCCTTCCAGTTTCCAAAAGGAACCAGACCACAGGGTGCTATGGTCTGGTTGATAAATGGGTCAAGCTTGCTTCGAAATATCGAATGGTGGAGTTCAAAATTCCCTGAGCCGCCAATCGGCGGTACTCGCTGGTGGCCAGCAGTCGTTCTTCGTCGGGGTTGGTGAGGAAGCCGATTTCTATAATGATGGCCGGCATTTTGGTTTCCCGCAGCACCACCAGTTTGTCACGGGCATTGATCCGGTGACTGGCGGCTCCGAGAGTACGCACCATTTCATCCTGGAATATTTCTGCCAGATACTTATTGTTGCGGAAATCCATGGGGTTTTCTTCGCTGGGATAGTAGAGAGTCTCCACACCCTTAATATCTGTGCGTCCGGCAGCGTTGGCATGTATGCTGATAAACAGGTCTGCTCCCAGCTGATTGGCCACTCCGGCCCGGTCCTGCAAGCCCACATAGGTGTCCCCGGTGCGGGTCATGTACACGCGGAAACCGGCTGCTTCCAGCATTCTTCTGGCTTCCAGTGCAACTTCAAGATTGACATCTTTTTCATTCATTTTCAGGTTGGGTGAACTGGCTCCCGGGTCACTGCCTCCGTGTCCTGCATCAATCACGATCAGCTTTTCCCTGTATTTCAGGTCTCTGTTGGTAAACTGAAGAATCAGATCCTGCACATTTGACAGGGTGCCTGTTGCCACTTCCACACCAGGTTTAACGTGAATGTTGGCCACCAGATTGCGACCGTCATCGCTGGTGGTCATTTGGATAAACTCCAGCATCACATCATCCACATCCAGCAGTTCAAAGGGAATGTCCATGTTGTCTGCCGGCATGGTTACTTTGATGAGTTCGCCGCCCACTTCTTTTGCCACCTGGTAATCCGTTCGTCCCTGACCGAAGAAAGTGAGGCGGGAGGTGGTCCAGCCAGTTTCTTCATAACGATAGCCGGTTTCCGGTTCGCCCTCCATGTGTATAATCAACTGACCGTTTCGCTGCTGCACATAAAGGTCTTCGGCACTCACTTGTTTATTCAGGTCAACCACAATGCGCACCATCATTTCTGAAAGACTTCTGTTATCATCGGGATCAACTCCACTGACCCGGATACTGTTGATAACCCTCCCCCCGATGGTGCGGTCGGCAATGGGTCTTCCCGGGTTCAGGATGGACTCCTTCACAAACACCTCCAGACGACGGGAACCGTCCATTTGCAGGTGGTAATTTTCCAGATGACTGCCCTCAATCACCAACACGTCTTTTGTGTTGAACTGTTCAAAACGCACATCATCCACATAGTTGACCAGCCGAATCACCATTTCGCCGGCGGCTTCGTCATAAGACATGTGATAGCCGGTGGAATCTGTCAGGTCCAGCACCACCCGCACCACATGGGGATCGATTTCAAACTGGGATGAACGGACTGTCGACAAATAGCTGTTGCTGGGAGCCGTCACCCGAACGGTTTTGTCATCTCTGACTTTAGCCGGATCATCCATAAGAAGCTGGGTATTGTTCAAATCGAAAATGAGCCGGTGGGGCTCTGTCAGCCGGGCTGTGGCGTAGTCCACCTTTCTGTCGGTTTTAAGCCGAATTACCGGTACATCGCCTTCCAGGGTGACGTTGATGTCTTTCAGAGTTCCTTCAATCATGGTTCCACTGGAATCCAGAGGTTCGCCATAATGGCCCGTGCTGTTGTCCGGCTGCCCTTCAGGCTGTTCCTGTGAAGGTGCTTCTGGTGCCGGTGTGTTCACTTCTTCAGGTTCAGGAGTGGTGATTTTCACAGTGCGGGTGGCTTCATCCCAGCCCACTTCCAACCCCAGTTCCTGGCCAACAAAAGCAACGGGTACCATGGTGCGTCCCCGATTTTGATAGGTGACGATTTTGGCGGGCACCTGGCTGGGGAGAATTTTATCTTCACCATTCACCTTCACCACAGCACTGTTAATGGTGAGTACAATGGTGGTATCGTCTTTTTCGATGGTGACCTGCTGGGTGTCACCATTCCAATTCACCGTTGCACCTGCATAGCTGGCAATGGCTGCTACAGGCACCAGGGTACGGTATTGTTCCTGGTACTGAAACAGCACCGGCGGTACGTCGGAAGCCAGGTACTGGTTATCCAGCGTCAGGTTGACGGTGTACAAGTTGACTTTGCGTTCATCCACTTCTGCGGCAATTTGAGGCTCGTCTCCCCATGCAGCAGCAGGAATAACCGACAACAAGAGCAAAAAGACCATCAACACCATAAGCATTCGTTTCATCATTAAAAAGCCTCCCGGCGTGTTTTTTGAATATGATTCTCAATGTTGTTCTGTGTATCATTTCCTTTATAACACTCTTGACCGGGAGCGTCAACGGATTTAGGAAAGCTGTAAAGAAGCTGTAACCTCATTGGCGGTTCATCAGACCAGTGCCCGGTAGAGTTCATCCACATCTGGCGGGTTCATGGGCAGTGTTTTGCCATCTTTCACCAGCACTCGATCACCCTGGGTGACGGTTCCCAGTGTCGCCCAGGGAATGTCTGCTTTCGACAGGGCCTCTTCCATGGCTTTCTGTCGCTGGGGAGGTACTGTTAACACCATGACGCCACTGGAGATCAGTCTGTAGGGATCGATCTGAAACACTTGGCAGACAGCCCTGGTTTCCGGCAACACGGGAATGTTGTCCAGCTCAATTTGAATCCCCTTTCCCGAAGCTTCTGCCAGTTCCCATAGCGCTCCCAGCACACCGCCTTCGGTGGCATCGTGCATGCTGTTGGCACCCACTCTTCCGGCGATCATTCCCTCAGGCACCACGCTGATCTGGTATTTTAGTGACTTGGCCCTCTCCAGGGTTTCCAGCGAAATGTGCTGTTTCAATTTGTCTTCAAAATCGTGTGCCAGAATGGCGGTGCCTTCCAGCCCGGCAGATTTGGTCATGAAGACTACATCGCCTTCCTGTGCACCGGCGGTGGTGACCATGGCATCACGACTGTGTTTGCCAAGGGCCACAGTGCTGATGAGCACCCGGTTCACCACGTCGGTGATTTCTGTATGGCCTCCCATGATTTCCACATTGATGCGCTTGGCTGCTCCGGCGGCATCTTCCATGATTTGGGAAAGGTCTTCAGCGGTGGTGCCCTCCGGCGCCAGCACTGTCATCATGACTGCCACCGGTTCAGCTCCATTGGAGGCAATATCATTGCAGGCAATGTCGATGGCCAGACTGCCAATTTCAGCCACGGCTCCGGTGATGGGATCGGTACTGATGACGCACAGGTCATCACCAAAATCCAGGACGGCACAGTCTTCACCCACGGCTGACCCCACCAGCACTTCTTCACGGCGGGTGGTGATGCGGCCAATGATCAGTTTTTTTAATATGTCCACTGGTACTTTGCCAATTTTCATGACATGGTTTCTCCTTTCCTCAGGCGTTTTTCCAGAATCCAGCCTGCCACTCCCAGCCCCAGCAGGGTTCCCATGGCCCAGAGGCCAATGGCAATGGCAGTGTTGATAAAAAAGGTTTCTGGCAGCAGTTGTATGAGCACATGACGCGTTGGATCAAGAATCCAGAGGTCATTGTCAAACAGCAGCAGGTGAAAATAGGTGAAGTACTTGGTAAAGTCCAGCCAGATGAGAAGCCCCAGCAAGATCATCAGATCCACGTTTGCCAGTCCGGTGAATAGAAGTGTTCGCAGCCAGTGACGCTTCCAGCGGGGATCTTTCAGGATCATCCAGCAGGTAATCAGCAGGATCCCAGCCAGTGACAGACTGCGTAACAGCCGGGCCTGGTTAAACAGATCCAGCACATCTTCCATGTGTACCCGTTCCCGCTGATCATAAAGGGGCTGCAGCACGCCATCTTTCACGGCAGTCGTCTGAAAATCGTCTTTTTCACCTTTCAGATATCGGATAATTTCCTCTGCTGTATGTGCCAGGTTTTCCTGATCCATTCCTGCCTGTGGAACCCAACCCTGTTTTTCAAACTGTGTCATGTAATGGTTCACATCGTAGGTGACCCATTCCAGGGCTGATACCCAGACGGTGATGGTGAGGCAGATGCCCATGATCACATATAGCAGTCTTTTCCCCCAGGTCATGTTCCTTCCTCCTGTATCACTCATTTGTTGCCAAATATCATTCACCTGCCAACGGCTTCTTCTCAATGGTTCGTACCAGCAAGGTCAGTACCCGGTTCACGGGCGTTTCTACGCCCAGCCGAAGACCTTCTGCCACGATGGCGCCGTTGATGACATCAATTTCTGTCCGGCTGCCCCGGGTAATGTCCTGAAGCATGGAAGATCGGTTTTCTGCCGTTTTTCGACAGACGCTTTTCACATAGGCCACCGGGTCTTCCTCTTTGACGGTAATGCCCTTCACCCGCGCCACTTCTCTGGCTTCCTGAACGGCTTTTTCCAATAATTCTTCTGTCTCGGCATATTGTAACAGCTCACCATTCTGAAGACCCGTGATGGCGGTGAGTGCGTTGATGCCAATATTCGCCATGAGTTTTCCCCAGATCAGTCCCATCACATTGTCATCCACGATGGTTTCCAGACCCGCCTGTTGAAAGGCTGTGCAGATTTTTTCCAGACGGTTGTCTTGCCTGGGTACCAGGGGGCCTATCACCGTGGGGCCCTGACCTGCATGACGAATGGCACCCGGCCCCAGCAACGTGGATCCGTGGGCGGTTACGCCTGCGATCACTTTGTCTTCACCCACGGATTCGCTGATGGCCTCCGCATTTCCCAGCCCATTTTGAAGCGTCAATACCAGGGTATCCGCTCCGATGAGTGGCTGGGCATGCTGCACCGCCAGTCGGGTGGCCGTGGATTTGACGAAAACGATCACCAGATCACAGATGCCCACATCCATGGCACTGGTGGTGGCACGTATGGAAGTGATGCGGCGGTCGCCACTGACACCGCTGATGCTGAGACCCTTTTGATTAATGACATCCACGTGCTCCTGCCATACGTCCACCAGAAATACCTGATTACCTACGTCTGACAGCAGTCCGCCGTAGAGACATCCCATGGCACCCGCTCCAACCACTGCAATTTTCATCGATCCATTCTCCTTCCGATGGTGACACTGGTTCATTAGCGTTATACATCCCGTTGAAAACAGTCCAAAATGGTTTCTTTTAAAGCAATATACGTGGCATCGGTGAAAAGGTTCAGTTGCCGGGGGCGTTTCAGCGGAATTTCCACCACTTTTTTCACCACCGCCGGCCGGCGGGAAAGAACGTATACCCTGTCAGACAGCCATATGGATTCATCCACGTCGTGGGTAATGAGCAAAACAGACGCTTTCAGTTCCTGCACCACTTCCATGAGCCAGTGTTGCATGGATTGGCGTGTCATGGCATCCAGTCCACCGAAGGGTTCATCCAAGAGTAGAATGTCTTTTGAAAAAAGAAAGGTTCGCAATAGTGCCGCCCGTTGCCGCATGCCGCCGGAAAGCTGGGCGGGATAGTAGTTTTCGAAGCCTGCCAGACCAAAAAGATGAAAATACTGTTGTGCCCGTTCCCGGGCTTCACCGGTGGAAACGCCTTGTAAAAATAACGGCAGGGCCGCATTGTCGAGGATGGACTTCCAGGGAAGGAGCAGGTCTTTTTGATGCATGAAGCTCACCCGCCCCGGGCGGCCGGTCACCGACTGCCCATCGATCAGCACTTCACCGGCATCGGGGGATGCCAGCCCTGCAATAATGGAAAAAAGTGTACTTTTGCCACATCCGCTGGGGCCCAGCACTGAAACAAACTGGCTTTCGGATAGTTCAAGAGAGATATTCTGAAGGGTTGGCAGGTTGGGAAACGCTTTTCTAATCTGATTCACCTTCAGCTTCGTTTCTTTCATGAATGTTCCACCTCTCCTTCAGGCAGTGGTTCCTTTGGTAAGGCGGTTTTCATCCAGGGCATGGCTTTCCTTTCCAGCCACTGGATTAGCTTCAGCACCAGAATGCTCAGTACCACAATCACCACGATGACGGCAAACACCCTGTCGGTGGCGAAAGACTGGCGCACCCGGAGCATGTAAACCCCCAAACCCATGCGGCCCCCAATCCACTCGCCAATAACGGCACCCATGATGCTGTAAGTGCCGGAGATCTTTAATCCGGCAAAAAAGGAGGGAAGTGCCGCCGGCAGTTTGACCCAGCGGTATCGCTGCCAGGGAGTGGCTCCCATGGAACGCATGAGGTCTATTAGTTCCTGATCGACGGAAGCCAGTCCATCCAGGAGACTGACGGTCACTGGAAAAAAGCAGACCAGCACGACGATGAGAATTTTGGGCAGCAGTCCAAACCCAAACCACATGGCAAAAAGGGGTGCCAGGGTGACGATGGGAATGGTTTGAGAGGTGATGAGATAAGGGTAGAGTACCCGGCGAATCAGTGGAGAATAGTCCAATAGGAGGGCCAGACTGCCGCCGGCAACAATGGCAATACCAAAACCAACGGAAGCCGCTGTCAGCGTTACCCGGGCATGCTGCCAGAGAAGCCCCGCATCTCTTCCAAGTGCCTGTATCACCCGGGAAGGCGGCGGCAACAGGTAGGGGGGCAGCCACTGGAAAAACCCCACGGCTTCCCAGATAAGCAGCAACAACCCGCCTGCCAGCAGGGGAAGGGCTTTATCCCCGATATTTACCCACTTTTTCATGGATGGTCACGCCCTTTGGCTTGTAGTGAATTTTAACAATGGACATTACACTGCCGGCGCCAGCTTCGATGCAGAGTTCCTGGGCTTTCTTCACCAGGTCCAGCAAGGTGTCCAGATCGCCCTCCATGGTGGTTTCCATGGGGCCCACTTCGTAGGTGACACCTGAAGCGGCAATCATTTCGATGACTTTGTCCACCACTGGATAAACGTCATCCGGCGGAACACTGGGCAATACCTGTAAGCTGACATTAGCGGTGCTGAGAGATGCTTGACTCATGTGAATATCCTCCTTTGATGATGTGTCAAAATGACTCTGTTAAGTGGTGTCGGGTGCTGTTGCTGACCGCTTACTCAGAAAGCAGGCGCCTGAAAGCGGCTTCATCCATGAGCAGCAGGTCTGACCTTTTGCCGCTTTCAATGAGTTTTTGGGCTTTGGTCAATTTGCTGCCGGCATCTTCGCCATACAGCAGGATGTCAGTTTTTACACTGACACTGTCAGTCACCCGGGCTCCGAGGGCAGCAAGGGTTTCTTTGATTTCCTGACGGGTAAAGGTGCTGAGCTTGCCGGTGACCACCACCGTTTTACCGGTGAAGGCGGTTGCCTCATGAGGCGGTGCTTCCTCCGCCGACTCCGGGGTGACTCCTGACTGAAGCAACGCGTCAATGGCTTCACGCACTCTTTCTTCCCCAAAAAAGGTGGTGATGCTTTCTGCCACGATGGCGCCAATCTCCGGCAATGCCACCAGTTCTTCTGTAGTGGCTGCCATGACTCTTTCGAGGCTGCCGTAATGATCTGCCAGATCGCCTGCGGTACGCTTCCCTACATTGGGGATTCCCAGTGCATACAGAAACCGTGACAAAGAACGGTGCTTGCTGGCTTCAATGGCCTGCATCAGGTTTTCTGCCTTCTTTTGCTGGAAACCTTCCAGCGGCAATAACGCTTCCAGTTTCAGCCGGTATAGCTGGTGGATGCTGCGCAAATCCAGGGCATCAAAAAGCAGGGCTGCCGTTTTTTCGCTGAACCCGTCGATGTCCATGGCATCCCGCCCGGCGTAATGGGCCAGGCCTGCCACCAGCTGGGGTTTGCAGGCCAGGGTGTTGGGGCAAAACAGGTGCGCCCCTTTTTCCACCACTTCGCTGCCACAGGCAGGGCACTGGTGCGGTTTTTCGATGGGACTGCAGGCGGCATCCAGTTCATCGGCCACCCCCATGATTTCAGGAATCACGTCATTGGAGCGGCGCAACCATACCAGACAGCCTTTTTGCAGGCCTTTACGCTGAATATCGTCGAAATTGTTCAGGGTGGCCCGGCGTACCGTTACCCCGCCCACTTCCACCGGTGTCAGTTCTGCTGCAGGTGTGAGTTTACCGGTTCGGCCCACTTGCCACACCACGTCTTCCAACCGGGTGGTGACTTCCATGGCCTCAAACTTAAATGCCACCGCCCATCGGGGAAACTTCATGGTGAAACCGGCCTCCTGACGCAAATCATAACGGTTCAGTTTCACCACCACCCCGTCCACCAGTACATCCAGGTGTGGGATGCCCGTTTCCATCTGGCGGATTTCCCGGGCCACCGCTTCGATACCCGCGGCTTTTCTCAGATGCGGACTCACCGGAAAGCGGTTTTCCCGGAGAAAGGCCAGCATGGCTTCGTGGGATTCAAACTCCCGGTCACTGCAATATCCCACCTGGTAGCAAAACAGGTCCAGCCGCCTTGAAGCGGTGATTTGGGGATTTAGATTGCGAAGTGCACCTGCTGCGCCATTACGGGGGTTTTTCAGAGGCTCTTGAGCCGTTTTATTATAGGCTTCAAAAATGGAAAGACGCATCACACCTTCTCCCTGCACTTCCAGGGTTCCCTGGTAAGGAATGGACAGGGGCACGGCACCAATGGTTTTCACCTGGGCAAGAATCGCCTCGCCGGTTTCGCCATTGCCCCTGGTGGCCGCCTGTACCAGCAGGCCATTATCGTAGGTGAGGTTGATGGTGAGGCCGTCATATTTGTATTCCAGCATGTATTCCAGCGAATCATTGGCCAGGTCTCCCAGCTGACGGTGCAGGCGGGTTTCCCAGTTAATAAGTTCTTCTTCTGTTTTTACTTTATCCAGGCTCCACAGTGGTGCCCGGTGTTGGTGGGATTCAAAGACGCTCACCGGTTCAGTACCCACCCGGCGGGTGGGGCTGTCGGGTAACCAGGTGCCGGCGGCAGCTTCAAGTGCTGTCAGTTCGTCATAGAGCAGGTCATACTCGCCGTCGGGCACCTGGGGATCATCCAGGGCATAGTAATGGTAATTGTACTCATTCAGCTGATCCACCAACTGGCGCATCTTTTGCAAGGTCTGTTGATTTGCCAACAGTCTCACACTCCTGTCTTCGCGTTCTTGTCAATCGGCATCTGTCTTCGACTGATCTTTCATGATTTATCCTTCGATGGTCAGACTCACGTAACCCAGGGTGATTTTTTTGATTCCCTGATCGGGAAAGGCGATGGTGACCACTTCGCCATCTTTAGCCACCACGGTTCCCTTGCCAAAGGCGGGATGCCGCACCTGGGCACCTGCCTGCAGATGACCGTCACTGCCAGCTGATGATGCGGATCCTCCGGCAGAAACAGCGGGTGTGGCGGGCGACGGCGCCGTCAGTGAGCTTCCTCCAAAACCACCGGCGGTTCCCACCCGGGGCCCAGGCCGGCGGTTACGATCCCAACGCTCTTTTCGGGCAGGTGCAGAGCTGCTTCCCAGACTCTCCTCCTGTTCCAGATGGAGGCAGTTTTCCGGTATTTCTTCCAGAAATCGAGAGGGGGGGTTGGTGCTGAGGCGTCCAAAAAGTGTGCGCTGCCGGGCATTGGTGAGGTACAGTTTTGTTTCTGCTCGGGTGAGCCCCACGTAACAGAGGCGGCGTTCCTCTTCTTCATTCCCTTCATTCAGGGACATGGATGAGGGAAAAATGTTTTCTTCCATCCCCGGCATGAACACAATAGGAAACTCCAATCCCTTGGCGCTGTGCAGGGTCATCAGAAGCACGCCGGTGTCACTTTCATCAAGGCCGTCAACGGCCGCTTCCAGTGAGGTGCCTGCCAGAAATGCTTCCAGTGTTTTTTCATCTGAGGTTTCGTCAAATTCTTTGGTGAGCGACAGAAACTCCAGCAGGTTCTCCACCCGCCCCATTGATTCCACTGAGTTTTCCCGTTTCAGTTGTTCCACCAGGCCGGTTTCATCATAAATCAGCTGGGTCAGCTGGGTCACAGTAATACTGTTTTTCAGGTCAATCCATCTCTGAAGCAAACCTGCGAACTCTGTCAGTTTCTTCACCGCACGCCCACCAGCCTCCAGCAACAGGCGGGGATCATTCAGAACATCGAAGACAGCCACCTCATTGGCAGCGGCTACGCTTTCCATGGCTTCCACTGTTTTGTCGCCAATTCCCCGACGGGGAACGTTGACTATGCGTTTCAGATTGATTTCATCACTGGGGTTTTCGATTACTTTTAGATATGCCAGAATATCGCGAATTTCTTTTCGGTCATAGAACCGGGTGCCCCCATAAATGCGGTAGGGAATCTGCTGCTTCAGAAAGGCTTCTTCCAGTACACGGGACTGGGCATGGGTACGGTACAGCACCGCCACTTCACTGCTGGCATGGCCCTCATCCAGTAATTTTCTAATGGTGCCGGCAAGATAGGCAGCTTCTTCATACTCGTTGCCGCACCTGCGGTAAATCAGCAATTCTCCCGTTTCTCCCTCAGTGAACAGTTTTTTGTCTTTCCGCATTTTGTTGTTGCCCACCACGGTATTTGCCGCCTCCAAAATAGTGGCAGTGGAACGGTAATTTTGTTCCAGCTTCACCGTGCGGGTGTTGGAGAAATCCTTTTCGAATCCCAGAATGTTGCCGATGTCGGCACCTCGCCATCCATAGATGGACTGGTCGTCGTCTCCCACCACACACAGATTGCTGTGGGCGCCTGCCAAAGCTTTCACCCACAGGTACTGGGGGCGGTTGGTATCCTGAAACTCATCCACCAGAATATACTGAAACCGGTTCTGATAATAGGCCAGCACTTCTGGCGCTTCTTTGAAAAGAGCGAGGGTTTTGAGAATCAGGTCATCAAAATCCAGGGCATTATTGCTTTTCAGCTTTTTCTCGTAGTGTTGATAGAGCAGCGCCATCTGGCGATTCCAGTAGTCGCTTCCTGCTGCCTTGAGGCAGTCCTCCGGCGTCAGCATCAGGTCTTTTTGTTTGCTGATCCAGCCGCTGACCATTCCGGGGGAAAACTGCTTTTCATTCACGTCCAGGTCTTTCAGGCATTCTTTCATGAGAATTCGCTGGTCTTGAGTATCGTAGATGACAAAATTACGCCCGTAGCCCAGGCGCTCAATGTCCCGTCGCAGCATGCGGGCACAGGCGGCATGAAAGGTGCTGAGCCACATGGCGTCATAACGGCCCTGCAGCCGTTTTTGCACCCGTTCCTTCATTTCCCGGGCGGCTTTATTGGTAAAGGTGATGGCCAGGATTCGATAAGGGTCCACCCCTTCGCTTTCCAGCAGACGGGAGAGGGGCAGCGGCAGGGGAGCCCCCAGATCTTCGGCGTGGGCCTTCATCCAATCTTCCAGTTCCTTCACTTTATCATCTGTCACGTTTTCTGGTAATGTCTCGTTTTCATAGACCGGGCCAAAGCGGATCAGGTGACCGATGCGGTTCACCAGCATGGTGGTTTTCCCGGAACCGGCACCGGCCAGCACCAGCGACGGACCCTTGACATGGATCACCGCCTCTCGCTGGGCTTCATTCAGGTGAGGGTATTGGGCCTCTATGAACTGGCTGCGCAGTCTTTGAAAAGTCTGCTGCCATGATGATTCACTCATACACAACTCTCCTTATCACTTTTTTGCCATGCATGTTGCTGTCCAACCAGCATCAATGGCGATTCTTTCCATACTTCAGTATAGCACATCCCCCCTGATCAGTCCCAAACAAAAAGACCCAGGTGAGAGGGTCTTTGAAGATGTCGAGAGAGATGACAGCAGGCGTCTGATAAATCGCCATAACTATTCGTTGATACTGTCTCTGTATCGGTTGATCCGTTTCCAGTATGTTTCATCTGCCTCTATATTGTAACGGGGGTGTGTTCGCATCATTTCCAGCAATTCATTGAGGCGTGGTTCCCGATTGGTCATTTTATTCAGGTACATGGCATCATCCGCTTCTTTCACCAGTTGTGACCGTTTTTTCCCAGGAGAGGTTTTGCAGCTGGCTCCCAGGGAAAGACTGGTGAGGTGCCCTTTTTTCATCCCCTCGTCACATTTGCGTTTGATGCGACGCATGATTTTCCGGGCATCCGCTTCGCTGGTTTGAGGCAGCAGCACCGTAAACTCATCACCGCCGGTGCGGCAAATGATGTCTTCTTCCCGACAGCTGTCCTTTAAAATATTGGCAATTCTGACGGCCACTTTATCGCCTTCCTGATGACCCAGCACATCATTCACCAGTTTCAAACCGTCGATATCGCACAAGATCACACTAAGGGGATATTGACGTTCGGTATCCAGCCGGTCAATTTCTTCTTCAAAAAAATCCCGGTTATAAAGCCCGGTGAGCCGGTCTCGGAAGCGAAGAAAGATGAGTTCCTCCTCCGTTCGTTTTCGCTGGGTGATGTCCCGAATGATGGCCAACACTTCATTTTCATTACTGGCTATGATGCGCATTTCGAAATACACATCTTTCCCATCGAGAGACAGCATGTATTCGATGGTCTGCATCTCATCGGTTTCCAATGCTGTGTGAATGGCCGTCAGAATCGTCTCTGCCAATGCCTCCTGAAAAATATCATGTAGCCGGCGGCCTATCTGCCATTCAGCATCTTTGATGAGGAGGGATGTGTCAGAGGTGAACATCTCCAGATGCACCCCTTCGTGATTTAAGAAAATCAGAATGTCAGGCATTACCTGGATCATAGAACGGAATCGTTTTTCAGTTTTTCTCAATTGTCGTTTCATCTCAGACTTGTACAGGGCCAACTCAATGTTGATATATAACTCTTTTTCATTAAAGGGTTTCACCAGAAAGCCACTGGGCTCTGCCGCCAGAACACGTGCCATCATATCTTCATTCAGCAGCCCCGACACAAACAGCACCGGTATTCCAAGGGTATTCTGCACCTGGCCGGCTGCCCAGATTCCGTCTTTTTCACCTTTGAGCGTGATGTCCATCAACACCAGGTCTGGTTTTCGTTTCATGATCATGGGCATGGCTTCTTCCACAGAGTGGGCCACTCCCATGATGCGGTAGCCTCGCTGCAGCAGCGCGTCTTTCATGATCTGCTCATCCAGAGGACTGTCTTCCACGATGAAAATTTTTCCTGACCGGGCCATTTTTTCACCCCCGCTTCACAAGGCTTTGTGTGTGCCATTAATGATTTGATCTATCATACCATATTTGTACCCTACTATTGTAACTCATTTTGTGATTTTTTCCAGCAACTAAAGAACTGAAGGATTGCTTCTTTCTCAACACCTTCCAGCTGCATTTCATAAGCAACCGCCAGCCATGTACCCATGGTGCTGTCGGCAGGGTAGTCCAGTTCTTTCAAATCACTGCCAGAGAGGCAGGGTTTGGGGAGCACTTCCGGCCGCCATTTTTGGAAGCGCCGAAGCGCAGCCTTCATTTCCCGCTGGTGGTGCTTGCTATGCCAGAGAGGTTGCAGGGCATGAAGCAGGGCTTCCAGCAGGGAGGAATCCGTTAAGCGGCACAGCCGCACCACATCTGGCTGTCGATGGGAAAGATGAGAAAAATGACTCAGGGCTAGAAAGAGACGATTCAGCTGGTTTGTTCGATCATGATGCCGACTGAGGCTTTGAAACCATTGAACTAATATTTCCCTTCTTTTAACCGCCTCAGCAGGCGGCAGACACTCTGCTGCCAGCATGGGGGCCATGAGCGCTGCCCACATCAACAACCGGCTGTCAGAAATGGCATGACGCAGGGGCAGGGCAGCAGCAAGTACCGCCGGGATTAGATGGCGCCATCCTGTCACCGGGAAAAGCGGCTCAAAGGATGCTGGGGCCCGTGGCACAGGCAGTCGATGAGTAGCCAGCATAGCTTCCCAGCCCTTCAGCGGGTCTTCTGCCAGCAACCATTTATCCAGCTCCTCCATGATTCGTTCACGTGGCAGGTGGCTGGTAGCGATTGATTTCATGGCTTTCATCGTTTCAGGTTCGATGGTGAACCCCAGTCTGGAAATCAGCTGGTACGCCCGGTAAACCCGCAGGGGGTCTTCTTGCAGGCAGCTGGGCGTGGTCATGCGCAGCCGTCGCGCCTGCAGGTCTGCCAAACCGGAGAGGGGGTCCATGAGTTGTTGGGTGAGGGGATGGCGGTAGAGGGCGTTGACGGTGAAGTCTCGACCGCGGGCATCAATGGCAACTGCCTCTTCCAGCAACATGGCTGTTTTGTCGCCACTGTTGATGCGTGGCAGCGAGAACTCCACCGCCAGCCCTCTGATCTGGTAAATGGGGAAGCTCTTTCCATAGAAGAGTACCTGACCGAAGGGATCCAGCGCCTCACGCAGCCGGGCATGATTCAACCCAAAAATCACCACATCAAGGTCTTTCACCTGACGATGAAGCAGCTGGTCACGCACACACCCGCCCACCAGCAGCGGTGTGGCGCCTTCTGCGATCAAATGGCGAAACAAGGGCATCAGTGTCGAAGCATCTGCAGGCTTGGTTTTCATTAGTACCCTCCTGGTGCCACAGCCCATGTGCTGCCACTTTTTGCAATGCATGGGCGACGGTATTGTAAAAAATCCTCCCGACAACAGGTTGCGGGAGGATAACGAATTAACATATGCTAATACATGATGTAACCGTTCTGATAAAGGTCAATGCGATCTGATTATTTGATTTCCAGGGATTCAATAACAGGCTGCCCCTGATCAGAAAGTGTAAAGGTGATCGCAACGGGTGTTCCCGGCTCAGGCTCATTGTTTTCCAACTGTGCCTGTACTGTCTGGGACAGCTGAAAAACCATAAAGTCATGCTCGCTGTCCACCAGTTCAATCTCGAGGGATCGGGCATCTGCAAAGCCCACGTACCGTCCTTCAGCCTGAATCAGCTCCGACCCCGATGTTTCTTCACCTTCGGAAGCTTCGGGAACTTCTGTTTCATCACTTGGTGGTTCAGGCTCCTCCACAATAGGTGGTTCAGGTTCCACAGCCTGACGGCAGCCTGCAAGGGTAAGCAGCATTGCCGCCAGCAACAGGATCAGGATCAATTTAAACATTGTCACCGGACGTGGTGATGAGGTGGTGTTCATTGGCAGCACTTCCTTTCCGGCAGATCGCGGGGGGGTTCATATGACTCCTGTTCTTATTATACCCGGTCTCAGACTAATAATCACTCCCCAATTTTTTCTGCTCCAACCACCAAACCTGCAGCACCGTCGGAGACGGCTTCAATCACCAGTTGCACCTGCTGTTCCGATGCCTTGACATCCATCGACTCATCCCACGCCCCAAAGACTTGTTGCATTTCTTCAGACAGTGCCATGACAATGAGACGGCCGTTGATGTCAAACTCAGCATACCGATTGTCGATTCTGCCAAGGTATCGTGCCTGCAGCACCGCATGATCCACTGGCATCAGCATAGTCACCAATGGCATTTCGCCTTCTCCCGCTTCAAAGATGACCAGGAAGAGCTGCCCCTGCTCAGGCTTCAAGTCCCGAAACTGCTGACTGACACTTTCAGATAATCGAAACTCCTGATGAGGAACTGCCAGATCCAGCAGCCGCAGTTCAACGTAAAGATCATCCGTCTGTCGTACCATCACCGCCGTGGCTTGCTGCCCCAGGGGTGCCTCCAGGCTGAACATGGTCACCTGTTCTTCTTCAGGGTCTGCCTCCTCCCCCGAGGGTGGCATCATACGTATGCTGGCTTCTGATGTTTCATTGTCTTCAGATGTATCCTCCTTTCCGGTTGCAACAGGAGATTCCATGATAGCAGCCGGTTCATCCTGCAGGGTTGTTGACTCCGGCATTGCTCCCGGTTCCGGTTCAATGTCTGTTTCTCTCACCGAATCCGACTCGGGTTCCAATTGGCCGAACTCTTCCGGCGCAACTGCTGCACCCATCATTGCTTCTGTTCCATCAGCAGCATTGTCTTCCTCTGCTTCGTCGACACCGGCTGCTGCCATGGAAAGTGGCTCCTCCGGAGCATCGGCTGGTTGAGCAGAACGCATCATGGACGGGGCAGAATCAGGCGATTGTGTCAGTTGCGGCATACGTTGAATCAGAGATACCACTCCCACCAGAAGAAACAGGGCTGCTGCTGCAGATGTCCACTTCATCCATGGCTTGAGGCGGGCAGCCGGACGGCGGTGCTGGCTGGTGTCACCAGTTGCACGCATTTGATCCAGTAATTCTTTCTCGCTGCGCAGCCGCTTGACACCGCGCACCGTTTCAAGCAAATCAGCCATTTCCTGATTCATCGAAGAAGGCGCAGCAGGGCTGCATTCCATGATCAGCGAATCAATAAAATCGTTCACATATTCTTCCTGTTCTTGTCTGTTCATTGCTTTAACCACTGAAATAGCCTCCTTCCTCCAAAATTTCCTTTAATTTCTGTACCCCTCGAAACTGGAGGCTTTTCACGGTTCCAACGGGCTTTGACAGTTCATCAGCCACTTCTTTTAAAGGCCTGCCTTCAACGATGCGCCAAATGAGTATTTTGCGGTACAACTCCGGCAGTTTCTGAAGGGCTTCCCGCAATACCAGGTTTTCTTCAATCATGTGGGTTTCTGACACTGCCAGATTTTTTTCGCTGACCTGGTTGAGTTCCACCACTTTCGGACTGCGTCCCCGCTGTCTCCATGTGTCGTAGATGGTGTTGCGGGCAGCAGTGAATATATAGGCCCGCATCTTCTCCTCTTCCACATTTCCTTTTTTTACCTGCTGAAAAACCTTTTGAAAAACATCCTGGGTCAGTTCCTCTGCCTCTTCCTTGTTTTGCAAACGATAATAGGCATACTGATAAACCTGTGGCCACAGGGTTTCATATACTTCCTGGAACATGCCGTTCCAGGGGGATGAGGCAGATTTCATGGCATGCACCCTCTTTTCATCATATGGTCAGTTTGATCTGTTTGATCTGTTTGATTTTTTTGATGCACCTGATCATCCTATGGTAGGCTCTTGTCGTTCTACAGGTTAATACGCAGAATAGGAAAAAGGGTTGCATTCTTGAAGGAGAAATCTTATGATGAACTTAGGTTTTTCCATCACATATGGTCAACGGAGGAGTGTTCATGGTGCAGCATTCAGAATCGCCAGCAGAATCAACCGGCTTCACGGGTGGCGCAACATCGGGTTATCGTTGGGTGGTGTGGGGAGTTCTGATTCTGGCTTATCTGGTGGTTTTTTTTCACCGGCTGGCACTGGGCGTAGTGAGGGATGACCTGACCCTTGCCTTTGGAATCAACGCCACCACCTTCAGTAATCTGGGCGCCACCTATTTTTACGCCTATACGCTGATGCAGATCCCCTCCGGTATATTGGCAGATTCTCTGGGTGCCCGGAAAACCGTCACTTATGGCACCCTCATGGCTGCCTGCGGGTCGCTTCTTTTCGGTCTTTCTCCCAGCATTGGCTGGGCTTTTGCCGGTAGGCTGCTGGTGGGTATTGGGGTATCGGTTGTGCTCATTGCCATTCTTAAAATTCTTTCCCAGTGGTTCCCGGAAGACCAGTTTGCCACCATGTCAGGCCTGACAGCTTTTATGGGAAATGTGGGCGGCATGCTGGCCCAGACGCCCCTGGCCCTCATGGTGGTCTGGTTCACCTGGCGGTCCACTTTTGCAGGTATTGGAATTGCCAGCCTTTTCATCGCCCTGTTGTGTTATGTGCTGGTGCGCAATACCCCTCAGGAGATGGGACTGCCAGCCGTGGGCATCTCCTCTTCCACAGCCCACAGCCGCCCCATCAGCCGCGAAGCTCTCTCAAGGGGATTGGCAGCAGCGATGAAAAACCCGGGTACCTGGCCAGGTTTCTTTGTGTTTATGGGAATGTTTGGTACTTACGTAGCCATGACAGGTGCCTGGGGCAACAGTTATTTGCGTGAGGTGTTCGGCTTTTCTGCCACCAAAGCTTCCAATCATCTGATGCTTGCCATTTTGGGCCATGCTTTGGGCTGCATCTTCATTGGCAAACTGTCTGATCAAATGAAACGTCGGCGACGCCCCATGGCTTTGTTCACTCTGATACATGTGATTTCATGGGCACTGCTGCTTTTCTGGAAAGGGGGTACCGTACCGGTATGGTTGCTGCCACCATTACTGTTTATGCTGGGCTTCAGCTCTTCAGCGGTGATCCTCTCCTGGTCTTGCAGCAAGGAAGTGAATGATCCTGCCATTGCAGGCATCGCCACTTCCATTGTGAACATGGGTGGTTTTGTGGGGGCCGCCTTTCTGCCGGTGATTCTGGGCAGCATCATTGATCGTTATGGCCATCTGCTGGAAGCCGCCGACCTCTATCACCGGGCCTTCCTGTTTTGCCTGGCGTTTGCCGTGCTCAGCCTGGTGGGTTCATTGCTGGTGAAGGAAACTCATTGCAGGAATATTTATCATCAGATACACACCTCAGCCCAAAGTGGTGCCTCAACAGATCTTAAGCCATGAAAAAACCTGATTCCTTGTGGGAATCAGGCCTCTTTGAAATCATTTTCAATAAGTGCTGTGATGGTGCGAAAGGCTTCGGCTTCGTCAGGACCGTTCACCTTTAAATGAATTTCCTCACCCTTGCGCACACCCATGCTCATGACATTCATAATGCTCTTGGCATCATATTCGTTGCCGCTTCGGTAAACGAATATATCGGAATCGAACCGCATGGCCACTTTCACAAGAATTGCAGCAGGCCTGGCATGGATGCCGGTTTCGTTTGTCACTTGAATTACTTTTTCCAACATCAGTCATCACCCTTTCAGAAGGATATGGTGTCTTGTGTTTGGCATTCCATTAACAAAATCATCTATAAGGGTCAACCCCAGATCCCTTAAAACTGAAGGATGCACCTCCAAGGAGACAAATGCGACGAATCTTCTGAACGCTTTCTCATTTATTGTACCTTAAACCCCGGCAGAAAAAAAGCTTTATATCAAATCTTTTTGATAAGGAGTGACAAAATGACAGCTTTTGATTTCAATACTGTTCATCAACGCAAGGGGACTCATTCCATCAAATGGGAATTCAACCGCACCATGTTTGGGTCTGACGACCTGCTGCCCATGTGGGTGGCCGATATGGACTTTGCCTGCCCGCCCGGGGTGACAGCGGCTGTGCAGCAGCGGGCCGCTCATGGAATTTATGGCTATACAGGGATTTCTGATGCTTATCTGAAGTCAGTGGTCACCTGGATGCAGCAGCGCCATCAATGGACCATTTCACCGGAATGGATTGTTTTCATCAATGGGGTGGTGCCCGCTCTCAACATGTTGCTGCAGACCTTTTCTCACCCGGGAGATTTTGTGGTCATTCAGCCGCCGGTGTATTACCCGTTTTTCAATGCCATCAATAATAATGGCCGTCATCCCCTGTTGAACACACTGAAAGAGGAGAACGGCCGCTATGTGATGGATCTTGAGGACTTGGGCGAAAAACTGAAAAACCCCCGCACCAGTGTCATGATTCTCTGCAGCCCCCACAACCCTGTTGGACGTGTCTGGAGCCGCAGTGAGATTTCCCGGGTGGCAGAACTGTGCCTGGCCCATGATGTACTACTGATTTCAGACGAAATTCACCATGATCTGGTGTTTGCGCCCCACCAGCATCAGGTGACCGCCATGCTTTCCGATGAAATTGCCCATAACACCATTACCTGCACAGCTCCCAGCAAGACCTTTAATCTGGCGGGCTTGCAGGCTTCCAACATCATTATTTCCGACGAGAAAAAAAGACGCCGTTTTACCCAGACGCTGGAGCGCAACGGAGTTTTTGGCATTAATCCCTTTGGCAGCGCAGCCACCATTGCCGCCTATGAGTCAGGCGCCCCCTGGCTGGATGCTCTGCTGGAATACCTGACGCAGAACCTGGACTATCTGGAAAACTTTGTGAAGGAACACCTGCCCGAGGTGCGTCTTTTCAGACCCGAGGGCACTTACCTAGCCTGGATGGATTTCAGAGCTCTCGGCCTTGACCAGACCGCTTTGGAAGCATTGATTGAAAAGGAAGCAGGCGTCGCTCTGAATCAAGGTTACATCTTTGGCGATTCAGGCATTGGCTTTCAGCGAATGAATGTGGCCTGCCCCCGCAGTCTGCTTGAAGAAGGCCTCAACCGCATTGCCAGAGCGGTGGCTGCCCAGCGGGGCTGAGTCGCTCATATGGATGGAAGTCAGAGATGTCAACGATTCAGCTGAAGGTGCTGAAGCAAAGCTGTTGCTGGATCATCAGTCACCTGCTGATAGAGTCGTTCCCCCTCTGGGGAGTAGATGACAATGCCCCGGTGTACTGTGCTGGCCTGGGGTTGAATAATCCCCGCTTCCCGGTAAAACATGATTTCAGGATCGGACATCAGTGGATAACTGAGTCCGATTTTTTCTGTCAACGCTTCATGTGCGGCTGGTGTATCGGCACTGACACCATAAAGGGCGTAACCTAAATCTTCAATTTCTTCAATCGCATCATTCAGCTGACCCAGCTGCTGAGCACAAATGGATCAGCCGGCTCCCAGAAAGAAAACGAAAACACTGCCTGTTTCACCGGCAGCCAGCAAATCGCCCACACGTTGGGTTTCTCCCCGGCTGTTTAACAGTGCCAGACTCTCGACGACACCGCTTTCCCCACCTGTTTCCAGGGTAGGGGCTTGTGCTGTGTTCCGAAACCCCAAAATGGCGACAACAATCACCAGGACCACCGCCATAACGGCCATCCAAATCATTACCCGCCTTCCTTTTGCCGGCGCGCCCTGAGCTTTACTGTTTTTCCGCTTGATTTTTCTAATCTGTGACATGGCTTATCCCTCCCATTTTGTTTGGATTCACAAAACCGACTGTCAGCTGCATCCGCTTATGGCATCAGCGACTGTCCGGTGTCTGTCCATGTGAAATTTTCAAGAATAACATGAGCTCTGGCTTCAAGTCCATCGCCGTATTCCCAGGGGTAGTGAATATCAATGTGGAAGAACCGACCGTCATGCTGTCCTGCATAAATGGCACCTGTATAGGCATCGTCCATGAAAAAATATTCCCGAAGTGTCCAGTCATACATCAGCTCTTCCGGCAGCTTTTTTTCAACCCATTCCACTTCCCTGGATTCAAGAAGCCCATTATCACCTGTCAAAAGATCAAAGAAATCTTCAGATGTCACCACTGCATCGGCATGATAGAAGGTGACGGCCACATACGCTTCAGGATTCGGGTTGCCGCCATAGTTGGTGATAAAACGAACACCATCGGCTTCACCCGAGGCTGCTGTTTCAGCCAGCATGTCTTCTGGATAATAGGTGTGGAAGGGGAGGGCTGCTTCTCTGAACAGATGAATCACCACTGATTCTTCCATTCCTTCAATGAGAAACACTGTTTCGATGGTTTGCGGTAATGCTGCCAGTGTTTCTGCCGGTGTTTTTTCAACGGATTCAACCGGGGCCGGTTCTTCAGCCGGCATCTCTTCGACAGGCATGTCTTCTGCCGGACTTTCACCAGCATCAATGGGCCCACCAGCAGGCCTGCCGCAGGCAGTAACTGTCAGCATCAATACCAGCGCCAGTAATGCCAGTGCCAGCGTCCAGGGGCTGTGTCCTTTGTAAATTGATTGAACTCTAGCTGCGTGTCGTGTTGTCATTATCAACGCCTCCATTTTGAATGGTTCAGTGACTCATGTCCATGAACAGATTGATTTGGTTCTTTGAGGGAGTAGTGCTTTTTTGTGCAGCAGGTTTTGCTTACAGAATCGGCGACAGCAATCGCATGGCTGATTCTTTAAACCGGTGAATCAAAGGGCGCTGCCGATGGTGTTCCAGGCTTACTTCAATGCTGTCAGTCAGATCTTCAAAGAAATCGCGGCTCATTTGACGGGTGATGGCTTCATCGTAATAAAAGGCATTTACCTCAAAGTTCAGATCAAAGCTTCGTATGTCCATGTTGGTGGTTCCCACAGATGTAAAGTTGTCATCCACCAGCACCACTTTGCTGTGCATGAAGCCCTTTTGATATTGAAAGATTCTGACGCCAGCTTCCAGCAATTCCTGAAAATGTGATTTTGATGCCCAGAAAACCGTTCGGTGATCAGGGCTTCCCGGAAGCAGGATCCGAACATCAACACCGCGAAGGGCCGCGGTTTTGAGGGCGACCAGAATGCTCTCATCCGGCACCAGGTAAGGAGTGCAAATATACACTCGCTGCATGGCTGTGGTGATGGCCATGAAGTAGCCCTGATGAATGGATGCCCACAACGAGTCAGGACCACTGGAAACCACTTGAATCAACTGATTTCCCAGATGTTCTCTTCGCGGAAAATAGATCTTGTCATCCATTTCCTGACCGCTGACAAAATACCAGTCACGCAGAAAGATGACCTGCAGCGCGTATACAGCTTCACCTTCTATTTGAACCTGGGTATCCCGCCAGTATCCCAGTTCCGGTGACTTTCCAAGGTACTCATCTCCAATGTTAAATCCACCGGTGAAGCCCATTCGTCCATCCACCACCAGCAACTTTCGATGATTACGATAGTTGAGGCGATGGGCCAGGATCACCGGGTAAAACACTTTCAGAAAGGGCTTCACCTCCACACCTGCCTCCCGCATCTCATCAAGAAACCGGCGGCTCAGACGCCAACTGCCCACCGCATCATAGATAAGCCGCACCGATACGCCCTCCCTGGCTTTTTTGATCAGTGCCTGCTGAAAACGGCGGCCAATGACACTTTCTTTAATGATGAAATACTCCATATGAACGTGGTGGCTGGCTGATTCAATGGCTTCCAACATGGTTTCAAACGCTGTTTCCCCACTCTTCAAAAGACGGCTCCGGTTGTTTGCCGTAAGGGGTGCGTCGCCATTATTGATCATCAGGGGCAGCACCTTTCCACGAACATCATTGTAGCGTCTGGTAAAGAGGTCGCCATGGTCTGACTCAAAGATCTGATTATCCAGTAGTCGGCGAATGATCCGGTAGTCCTGCTTTCTTTTTTTGATGAAGGTGCGTTTTTTGCGATGATTCTGGCCTAAGTAAAGGTAGAGGAAGATGCCGAAAATCGGAACAAAGATGAGGATTAACAGCCAGGTCATGGTGCGGGAGGGATTTCGATTTTCCAGTACAATGACAATCCCCACCACAATTGTGCTGACGGTAATCACCGCAGTGAGTATTCCCAGTGGACTCATCGATATTCCCCTTTCTGTTTCGGTTTTTGTGTGTGCGCACGGGATGATATTTCCGGAAGTTCTTCCAGTCACTCTGCCAGATCCGCTGAGCAGATAAGACGCTCCCCTTTTTCGCAAGGCTCGATGGGTTCATCAGCCTTGAAGCATGTGCCGAAACCAGTCACGATTTTTCATGAAGGACTGGAGCAACGCTTCTTTTTTCTTTTCTCTGCCGGGCTTAAAGAGATTTTCAGATATCCTCAGAAATGAAGCCAATGAGTTGGCCTCGTTTTTTTGTTGCTGATGAAAGGGACAATTGGCAATCACTTGCATCCACTCATCAAATGCATAGACCTTCAGATAATCCACCTGGCAGGTTTCTGCCGTGGCTTCCAGCACACGCATCAGCAGGTCACGGTGTGTGTGGGAAGGCGTCAGGCCGGCCAGTTCCATCAACGCTGGAATGGCATCCTCTATAAATAGACGGTTTAATGCCTTGCCAGGTTTCAGTCCCAGTATGGTGCACACTTCTTTTTTGGCTTCTTCCGGCCAGCGGAGAATCATCTGCAGGGCGGTCATTTCATCGGGAAATGTTTTCAGATAAAAACGCTTGCCCTGATATTTTTTCAGCACCCGCAAGGTATCCAGGTAGCCCAAGGTCAGGTTTCGACGACTTCTCTGGGTGCTGAAATCCAACATGCCTCCCAGATCCCGCTCAGGTGCAATGTAATGAATGGTTGCGTCTTTTTCATTCACCCTGATAATACGCCCGGAACCATACAGGCGAACAGCGTAGATTTCTCGGTACCCCTTTCTCACCAGCATATTGGCAGGGAGGTTGTTGTAAAACCCGCCATCCAAAAACAGCTTGCCATCCAGCAAACGCTCTTTAAAGACCGGAAGGTAAGAGGATGCCATCAGATAGTCCGCTATTTTGCCTTCTGGAATATCTTCCTTAAAGAGTTCCAGGGGTTTGCGATCGGTGATTGAGAATGTGACAAAGCCAAAATCCACCGGCGATCGCCTGATGGCTTCCTCGCTCAGCAGTTGCTGGATCATGTCATAGAGTGGCGATGTGTCAATCCCGCTGTTCTTGATGATGTTGCGAATTTCTTCGATGAGCGTCATCACATTGGTATGATCAAGTTTCCTGTCTGACAGCATTTCGTAAATATCATCATCAAGGGTCATTACCTGCTGAGGTGTCATATGATACCACAGCTCCCAGGCCGCTTCAAAGTCATCCTGAGCCATGAGGCCTCCGTTGAGAGCCCCTACCGAGGTACCCGTTATCCCCTGAAAAGTGACACCCATTTCCCGGAAAGCTTTCCAGGCTCCAATTTGATAAGCGCCTTTGGCGCCGCCACCCTCCAGTGTTAATCCCAGCATGGGTCATCCTCCTCTTCCAGTAAGCTTACTCCATCAGTTCTTTCAACCGATTCATGTCACGAATGATCACCCGTCGGCCGCCTTCCAACAGCAGAATGCCTTCGGCCTGAAGCGCCGACAAACGTCGACTGACGGTTTCCCGGGTGAGTCCCAGATAGGCAGCCATGTCTTCCCGGGAGAGGGGCATGTTAATGGCAGTTCCTTCCAGCTCTTTCACTCCAAAGCCTTCTGCCAGATTGGTCAGCAGCACTGCCATTCGCAAGTCAACATCTTTGCTGGTTAACACCTGCACCAGCTTTTCCAGTGATTTAATCCGGTCAAAGGCGTGAGCCAGTACCTGATCACGCACCTGGGGGCTGTCTTCCAGCACCCGGCGGAAATCTTCCTGGGCCAACACACAAAAGGCGGTGTCTTCCAGAGCGGTTACCCTGTACTCCACTGCCTCTTCTTTTAACAGGCTCAGTTCACCAAAAAAATCTCCTTCCGCCAGGATATAGAGAATCTGTTCTTTGCCGTCCCGATTATAGGTATAGGCTTTGACACTTCCCTGATTGACGATATAGAGACTTGACAAAAGGTCTCCTTCACGAAAGATGGTTTCTCCCCTTTTGATTTTTCGGCTGACAATCAGGCTGGAAATCTTTTCCAGCCCAGCTTCATCCAATTGCTGAAATAAGGAAACTTTTGAAGCACAATAGCTGTTGCGGCATGATTCACAGCCGCATCCCCGGCAAGCTGCCATGTTGGTCACTCCCATTTCTGTGTCATATCACATGACGCTTTTCAAATGATTCATACCCACTTTTTGCAGCTTTAGCCCTTCCTTTGTCAGTTCTCTTACTCATGTGCTTAAAGTCCCGCATATCATCATGTCATTCCCTTTCTTTCGCCTTGTGATTTGAATCACGGTTTTTCTCCCCGTATCAGTATACACTGGGTCTACTGATGGTGTAACCCCCCTCAAATGTAGCTGTTGATTCCTTCATTGACGGGGTATGATACTAAAGAATGATTAAAAAGGAGCGATTTCAATGAACATTACCAAAGACATGACCATTGCAGAAATTTTGAAACACCAACCCAACGCAGCTGTTATTCTCATGCAGTTTGGCATGGGATGCATCGGCTGCCCTTCCTCTCAGTCAGAAACCCTGGCGGAAGCGGCGCTGGTTCATAACATGGATGCCGACGCCATTCTGGTAAAGCTGAACGAAGGGCGTGCCTAATGAGCTTGTTTCTTGGAAAGATTCACTACTGGCTGTTCAACAAAATTCAGTTAACCGAACAACTGGAGCAGCACATACTTCAAGTGGCCGCTTCTCACGGCGTTCCTGTTGAGTTCATGAAATCAGCTGCTTTGAAACAGTTCGAAGCACCGCTGCCGGAGGCTCCTCTGGAAGAACTCATCAACCACCAGAATATTCATGGCTGGTTACAGCGCTGCATCACTCAGGCAGAATCACGCCAAGCTTTCTATGTGACACAGATTTTAGAGCACTCTCCCCATCTGAAAACCCGACTGTTGGATTTGGCTGCAGAACAGGCCCGACAAATCGCCACCACCAGTCCTCAAAGCCCCTCAGCTCCCCAGGCCATGTTTCAGGCTGTTCACGATCATTTGCTGGAGGGCATGCCCTGTGACCGAACTCAGCAGATTGTGGAAAATGATGACATCCAGTTCGCCTGGAAATATGAGCCCTGCCTGCACCAGTCTGTCTGGGAATCTGTGGGTGGTGACGTGAAGCATTATTATGACCTGCGGAAATCCTGGATTCAGGCATTTTCAAAACAACTGCAGCCCTCTTGGAGCTACTCAGTGTCACAGGAGGGAATTCACCAGATTCAGACCGAAGGAGGAACTGCTGCCCTATGAACGCCATTGAACTGATGACTTATGAACACACGTTTATTCGCCGCATGCTCACTGTCATGCGTAAGTTTGCATACCGTCTCATGAATGATCCGCAAATGGACGTGGCTGATGCTCCCCTGATGATTGATTTTGTTCGCCAATACGCTGACAAACATCACCACGGAAAAGAGGAAGATCTTCTTTTTAACCGCATGGTGGCGCATCTGGGTTCTGCTGCTGTGAAGCTGGTGCAACACGGCATGCTGGTGGAACACGATTTGGGACGCCTGCATATGAAGTTGATGGAAGAAGGCATTGAAGCATTTCAGGCAGGCGATGATGAAGCCCGGCTTGATATCATAGGCAATACCGTCGCTTATGCCCAACTGCTTGACCGCCACATCTCCAAAGAGGATGACATGGTTTATCAGTTTGCCTGGCGTCATTTTCAGCCGGAGATGATCGAACAGATCAACCGAGAAACGGATGATTTTGAAGTCAAGGCATCAGCAGCAGGCATTCAGCAACATTACCTGACGCTGTTGGAGGAAATGGAAGCGAAATACCTGTAAAAAAAGCTGCGGACGCATTGTCCGCAGCTTTTTCTGTTGCTGATTCATTTCATTTCCAGCTTATGCCCGCCGGATTGTTTACATTTCTGACAGTTTTTTGTAGATGTTGTATCTTTCCTGAGCGTCTTTTTCAGCCTGTGCAAAAAGGATTGTCGCTTCTTCAGGGAAGGTTTTCTTCAGAGAAGCATAGCGCACTTCGCTGGCCAGGAAATCCTGGAAGGAAGTTTTCGGCTCTTTTGAATCCAGAACGAACGGATTTTTGCCTTCTTCCTGCAACAGCGGATTGTAGCGATATAAATGCCAGTAGCCGGCATCCACTGCTTTTTTAGTCTGCTCCTGGGTTTTACCCATACCAGCACCAATGCCGTGAGCGATACAGGGCGCATATGCGATGATCAGTGATGGGCCTGGATAGGCTTCGGCTTCTTTCAGCGCCTTGATCAGCTGATTCTTGTCAGAGCCCATGCCCACCTGTGCCACGTACACATAACCGTAGGTCATCATCATGCGGCCCAGGTCTTTTTTGCGGATCTTTTTACCAGAGGTGGCAAACTTGGCCACCGCACCGGCAGGAGATGCCTTGGAGGACTGACCGCCAGTGTTGGAGTATACTTCTGTATCCATCACGAGCACATTCACGTCTTCGCCAGAGGCCAGCACGTGATCAAGTCCGCCGAATCCAATGTCGTAAGCCCATCCGTCTCCACCAAAGATCCATTGTGATTTCTTAACCAGGTAGTCTTTTTTCATGATAATTTCATCAATCACTTCGTTACCCTTGGCGGCTTCCAACAGGGGCAGCAGGTCGTAAGTGGCTTTTTTGGAGGCTTTGGCATCATTTTTGCCGTCAAGCCATGCCTGGAAAGCGGCTTTCAGTTCTGCCGAAAGATTCATTTCAAGTCCCTGAGTCATCAGATCTGCCAGTTTTTCACGAATCTGACTGGTGGCAAGAGCCATTCCGTAACCGTATTCTGCATTGTCTTCAAAGAGAGAGTTTGCCCAGGCAGGCCCCTGACCCTTATCGTTTACGCAGTAAGGAACCGAAGGTGCGCTTCCGCCATAGATGGAGCTGCAGCCGGTGGCATTGGCAATGAGCATGCGGTCACCAAATAGTTGGGTGATCAGCTTCACATAGGGTGTTTCACCGCAACCTGCACAGGCGCCGGAGAACTCGAACAGCGGCTGTGAGAACTGGCTGCCCTTCATGGTTTCTATGTTGGTCAGATCAGCTTTGCTGCTGATGGTGGTTGCAAAATCCCAGTTGGCTTTCTGCGCAGCAATCTGAGGTTCAACAGGCTTCATTTCGAGGGCTTTGGTTTTAGCCGGGCAAATGTCGGCGCAGTTGCCGCAACCCGTACAATCAAGGGTGGCCACCTGAATGCGATATGTCATGCCATCAAACTCTTTGCCCATGGCTTTCAGAGTTTCAAAACCTTCTGGGGCTGCCTGCTGTTCTTTTTCATCCAGCAGGAAGGGGCGAATGGCGGCATGGGGACATACGAAGGCGCACTGGTTACACTGAATGCAGTTTTCCTTGATCCATTCAGGTACATCCACAGCGATTCCCCGTTTTTCATAAGCGGAGGTTCCCATGGGGAAGTGGCCGTCTTCACGGTCAACAAAGGCGCTCACTGGCAGGTTATCACCTTCCTGAGCATTCATGGGATGCAGTATGTCAGAAATGAAAGCAGGTTCGTTTTTCTCAGATACTGCGGCGTCTGTTGCGCTGGCCCAGGAAGCCGGTACAGTCACTTGGTGCAGGGCTTCCATTCCCAGATCCAGTGCTTTTTGGTTCATTTCAACGATTTTTTCACCTTTGCTGCCGTAAGTGTCTACCACTGCCTGTTTCATGTAGGCCATGGCTTCTTCCACCGGAATCACATCAGCCAGTTTAAAGAAAGCTGATTGCATGACCATGTTGATGCGACCGCCCAAACCGATTTCAGCAGCGATCTTGGTGGCATTGATGATGTACACCTTGGCTTCTTTTTCTGCCAATGCCCGTTTCAGACTGGCAGGAAGCTTCTCTTCCAGCTCGTGATCTTCCCAAAGGCAGTTGAGCAGGAAGGTGCCGCCTTTTTTCAGGCCTTTTACCAGGTCATACTGGTTGACATAGGCCTGGTTGTGACAGGCGATGAAATCAGCCTCACTGATGAGGTAAGTGGAACGAATGGGCTCTTTTCCAAAACGCAGGTGAGAAATGGTAACACCGCCGGATTTTTTGGAGTCATAAGAGAAGTAACCCTGGGCATACATGTCGGTGTGGTCACCAATGATTTTAATGGAGTTTTTGTTGGCACCAACTGTTCCGTCGGAACCAAGTCCCCAGAATTTGCAGCGGACAGTGCCTTTGGGCTCTGTGCTCACCGGAGGAAGCATGGGAAGGGAACTGTGGCTCACGTCGTCGATAATGCCGACGGTGAAGCTGTTCTTTGGTGCAGCCAGTTTCAGATTTTCGTAAACTGACAGAATCTGTGCCGGAGTGGTGTCCTTGGAACCAAGACCGTAGCGGCCGCCCACGATCACAGGTGCGTTCTCCTTGCCATAGAACATGTCTTTGATGTCCAGGTACAGGGGCTCGCCCGGGGCACCCGGCTCTTTGCAGCGATCCAGAACCGCAATTTTTTTCACGGTTTTAGGCATTACGTTCATGAAGTACTCAGGCACAAAGGGTCGATACAAGTGAACTTTGATGAGGCCAACTTTTTCGCCTTTTTCCATGAGATGGTCGATGGTTTCATCAATGGTCTCTGTCACTGATCCCATGGCTACAATGATATGCTCTGCATCTTCAGCGCCATAGTAATTGAATGGCAGGTAGGTGCGTCCGGTGACGTCGCTGATTTTCTTCATGTAATCAACCACAATTTCGGGCAGCGCCTGGTAGTAGGGGGCCGCTGCTTCTTTTGCCTGGAAGAAGATATCTGGGTTTTGAGCGGTGCCACGGAGAACCGGGCGCTCTGGATTCAGGGAGCTGTTACGGAAAGCATCGATGGCGTCCCAGTCAACCAGTTCTTTGAAAGTATCGTAGTCGATGGCTTCGATTTTTTGAACTTCATGAGATGTTCTGAATCCGTCGAAGAAGTGAACAAAGGGAATGCGTCCTTTAATAGCAGCCAGGTGAGCCACGCCGGCCAGATCCATGACTTCCTGCACGCTGCCGGAAGCCAGCATGGCACATCCGGTTTGACGGGCTGCCATCACGTCGGAATGATCACCGAAGATGGAAAGGGCATGAGCCGCCACTGCACGGGCACTGACGTGAAACACACCTGGGAGCAACTCGCCTGCAATTTTATACATGTTGGGAATCATCAGCAGCAAGCCCTGTGAAGCAGTGTAAGTAGTGGTGAGTGCACCACCAGCCAGGGAACCATGAACAGCACCTGCAGCGCCTGCCTCCGACTGAAGCTCTGTCACCCTTACATTTTGTCCAAAAATGTTCTTTTGCCCGTAAGCACTCCATTCGTCCACACTCTCCGCCATGTTTGATGACGGTGTGATGGGGTAGATGGCAGCTACATCTGTGAACGCGTATGAGACATACGCGGCAGCGGTATTACCATCCATGGTCTTCATCAATTTTGCCATTTTATTGCCTCCTTCTTGATTTTGTTGTATTTTTAACATTCTATAAGTTGGAATATAGGGTCGCTTGATTCCTATTATATAGTATCATATAGGGCATTACCAGTACATGAACCGAAAAATGGAAAGTTTATTAATTCAAAAATATGATAATTCAATCCATTTTTCTTGCATTCATCTGCTGATTTCGCCTCATTATTTCCAAGGGGCGCGGCCTTTGTTTCTGATCAATCGTTAGATAAAATGCTTTTTTCGGTAATTACTGGCACTTCTTCATGTTATCCCACACTTTTTTTCATTTAAAAGCACTCCTTCGCGGATTGCCCCTTGTGCATCCATGAAGTATAATGAACATGTACCTCGCAGGATCTCCCCCCATTTTTTGAATTTTTACAAGGTTCACTGTCATTTCATGCACCGTTCTTCTCTGCTTCTGATCAATCAACTTTCTGAATCACCAGGCAAAATCGGCGTCAAGGAGGCTGTTAAAATGAAATTCCTGGACGATTTGATAACAGATGACATCCGCCAGCGAATGGAACACCGTTTTTTCCTGAGAGACTCAATGAGTCACGAACAACGGGTAATTCGCTATGCCAGCATGATTTTCACCGTCCTCAGTCAGCCTTATGATCTTGGAAATAAGAAGCGCAGTCTACTATACCATGCTGCTTTACTCCATGATATCGGGTATGAAATCAGCCCGCGAAAGCATGATGCCCATTCCCGCCATCTCATTTTAAACGACTCCTTTTTTGACTTTTGGCCACAACCGGAACGCACCATGCTGGCTCTCATTGCAGGCGGTCACCGAAAAAAACTGGGGCCAGAACTGGAAACGTTGACACCTTCCAAACAACACACCGTTAAGCAGCTGGCGGCTATTTTGCGCATTGCCGATGCCATCGACTATCCCCGCGATGAGAGATTGGTGGTGTGTGAGACAACCTTGCTGCAACACCATTTGAATCTAACCATCCATTCGGCCGTTATTGACCAGGTGGTGGCGCGGGTTGCTAAAAAGGCAGCACTTTTTGAAGCGGTTTTTCAGATTTCTATCGTGATATCAGAAGCGTGACCAGTCTTCTCTCATCGTCTTTATTTTAAGGAAGATCATCGTTGCGACGAAGGGCGACAAGTGGCCCTGTTGTATCAACATTGTTGATTTCTGCCTTACTCTCGTTGGACAAAGACTGCTGTTTCTGTTATGATGAGGCCACAAACCTTTAAAGGAGCGATTTGATGAGTCAACATGACGTATTGGCAGTAGTGGAAGGCCGGGAAATCACCCAGGGAGATCTAGAAATGGTGATTCGCAGTCTGGACCCCCGTCAGGCTGCTCAATTTCAAACAGAGGACGGCAAGAAAAGACTATTGCAGGAACTGGTGCATCAGGAAATGATCCTCTTGGATGCCATGGAACAAAAAATGGAAGATAACCTGGATTATCAGCGTTCTCTAAAAAAGATGAAAGATAATTTTCTGAAGCAGTATGCCATGAACGCCATGTTCCAGCAGGCAACTGTGAACGAAGAAGAGATTGCTGCTTATTATGAAGCCCATCCCGAGCAGTTTCAGGAGCCTGAACAGACTCAGGCCAGTCATATTCTGGTGGATTCAGAAGAAAAGGCCGCCGAAATTAAAAAAGCCCTGGATGAAGGTGCTTCTTTTGCTGAGCAGGCACAAGCCCATTCTTCATGCCCCTCCAATGAAAAGGGCGGCGATCTGGGCTTCTTTCCCAAAGGCCGCATGGTACCCGAGTTCGAAGCCGCTGCCAACGAACTGGCCATCGGCGAAACCAGCGAACCGGTGAAAACCCAGTTTGGCTACCATGTGATTCGGGTGATGGACCGTAAAGAAGGCAGTTCCCGTCAGCTGGGCGAAGTGAAGCAGCAGCTGGAGCAACATCTGTTATCCCAAAAACAGCAGACCATCTATCAGGAAACCGTGGAAAAACTGACTTCAAAGTATCAATTTGAAATCCGATAAACTTTTTGAGTGTAATTGTCTTTGAAACCCAGTTATCATCTCATCCTATAAGCCAGAATGCGTGAAGCCCCGGCATTTAGTCACATGCCGGGGCTTCAGTTTGTTTAATGCCGAAATCAGTGTCCTGCATTAATTATTCTGACAAGTGAACGAGAGCCCCCGGTATGCCAGAAGCCCTCGTTCTTGGAGGTGCGACAACGCTCTATGGCGCGATCGGTGATGCCTGTTAGTCTTGCTCTTTCAGCTTTTCAGGTGTCAGTGTTCGATAGTAGCTGCCCGTGAGTTTGTTGGGGTTAAATGCTTCCCGCACTTTGTACTGATACGCAGTAACGTGTGGCTGAGGCAGTTTGATATACATTTCATCGTGTTGTTCCTGGGTGTAGTTGTATCCATCGGGTCTGCGAGCATCTTCATTCCAGCGACAGAAGTCAACGCCCAACCCTTTTGAGGTCATCCACTCTTGTGTTGCATCCGCAAACAGCTTGGTGTTTTTGATGGATTCCTTGTCATACGCATCAAACTGGGTGAAGAACTCCCATCCGGTGGCGCCGCCGCCGCCCATGACAGAAATACTTCCCATATCAGAGTCTCCGCCCACTGCAGCAATGCAATCAGACTCCAGCTCCCACTTGCGCTTCAACGCAGAAGCCTCTTCCATCAGCGAGCTGCTGACAAACACATTGCCCGTTAGTCCGAAGGTGCCTTCATAGGCGCCGCATAAGGTGTAGTTCAGATTTTTATGTCCCAGCCGAAGCAGGTACATGAGATTCCATGCTGCAATATCCGGTTCCTGCATGAATTCTGATTTCCATCCGCCGGTCTCTTCAAGAATGGTATCAACCGCTTTTTCCTTAAAGGCCATATCCCGCTTGCTCATTCCCGCCAAAATCACCTGAACATCAATTTTCATATCTTCATTCTGCTTTTGGGTTACCGGGTCTTCCATAAGCTCAGGCAAATCACACAGCTGCTTATTCTTATCATTTAGAATCTTAATCATGGCCACTTTCAGGTTTCTGCCAAACTTATTGTACTGCCGGTGACCCAAGAACAAAATATCCGGGTTTTCGTGGAAAAGGTTCACCGCATTGGCATAGGCGCCCCAATCAGGGAAGCACAACGTATATCCTTTGAAGTTATCTGGCAACACTGCCCGATAAGCCGGTGCATCGCCCACTGAAGGTATATGGTCTGGCCCAGGCCACGGATGCAGCCGAATAGCCACTTTTGTACAGACTCCCATGGTGCCGGTGGTGCCAACGACTCCCCGCAGAATTCCCCGGGTACTGGGGCCAGGCCCCTCTCCGCAAAACCAGCCGTTGCCTGCGCCAACGGATCCCGTGCGAAGGGTTTCTCCATTGGGGAGCACCCACTCAGCTCCCAGCATGTTTTCAGTGGCACAGCCCATGAAGATGGAAGTCGGGCCAAAACCAGCCCAACCGGCAGTACTGGCAAGCGGCGAACTGCTGCAGCCAACACCGGGAATATTAAGGGTTAACCCTCTTTTCATTGCTTCGGCTTGAACAGTTGCTCCAATGGCGTAGGGTTCCACAACGGCTGTCATGTTTTTGGCATCAATTTCGATTTCCCGCATGCGCCGCATATCCAACTGAATGGCACAATCTGAACCGATGTATCCCATTGTTGCCCAAAACGTGGAGGAAGCCTTAAACTCAATTTTGTACTTATTACACAGTTTGACAATTTGCTGCACTTCTTCAGTGCTGCCTGGCAGGATGACTGCCTGCGGCAACGGTGTTTTTTGATCATAGGGCCCGAAGTGAGCTGATGACTGGGCTGGAATACACCGATAGGTTTCACGTATTCCAAGGTCTTCAGAGATGTTTCTGCTTCCGACGATTGATTCAAACGCTCGATAAATTTCTCGCGCTAATGCCATGATATTCCCTCCTTTCAAATTGCCTGCAGCACAAGATCAATCAGGTGAACCACCTGAATCGTGTTACCATCTTCATCCTTCGCATTCATAAAGCTTTCTTCACACCAGGGACAGGCTGTAACCATTGCCTCTGCTCCTGTTGCGTTGGCTTCTGTGATTCGTTCATTGGCTGTCCATGATGCGAATTCTGGGTTGGTCTGACTGCAGCCACCGCCGGCACCGCAGCACCATGTATATTCCCGAATTCGTTCCATTTCCACCAATTCAACACCGGGTATGCTTTGCAGAATTCGTCGGGGGGCATCATAAATACCATCGGCTCCATTGTAGCGGGGGCGTCTGGGTTCCCATGTATGCACCTGATTCAATATTTTCTTCTCTTTGCCTTCCCAGGGAACATAGGCTTCTCCCAATCGGCCCAGATGGCAGGGATCATGGTAGGTGACAGTCATTGGAACCCGGTTTTTCATGATCAGCTTTTCATCCTGAATCAGTTCATCCAGGTACTCCACCAGATGCATCACTTTAATGTCCAGACCCATTTTGGTGTACTGGCGCTTGAAAGCATGGTAGCAGTCTGAGCATGGTGTAACAATCACGCTGACACCACTTTTTGTGAAAACTTCCATGTTTGCCTTGGCCTGTTGTTCATAATCATTTTCAAAGCCCATTTGCAGTGCCCGGCCGGCACAGCACATGTCTGCACTGCCGAAGATGCCCACATCAGCACCGGCGTTAATGAGCAATTTCAATGCATTTGCGGCAACCGGCTTCAATTTTTCATTGTAGCTGTATTTGCAGCCCGGGTAAAAAGCCACTTCTCCCTTTTCTTTCATGAGATCCTTCACGTCAATACCGCTGGCCCAGTGCAAACGATTGCTTCTTAATTCACCGGGAAGCATGGTTTTTTCCTGTTGCAGGCTGTCCATGATGGGTTTCTGCTCTGGAAGCACATACCCTTCTGCCACCGCTTTGGCTTTTAGTGCCAGGTTGTGATCCAGCGGTTCCAGATTGTAGCGGGTGATTTTACAGGTTGAATCACATGAACCACAAGCTGTACAGTTATGAATCGCTTCCACCACATCAGGTGAAAATTCGCAATCACCGTCCAATAGCGTCTGTGCCAGTTGAAAACGGCCTCGAGCAGAATGCGTGTTGAAGTTATAGTAGCTTATACTCGGGCAGTTTTCGCTGTACCGCTGACTTTTTATCTTGTCAAAAGGAATCCACTTGCAGCCCGAACAGTTGCTGCAACGTTCCATCATTGCTCTGTAATCTTCCAATGCCATGGTTTTCGCCTCCTTTGTCAAATAGTCAATTTTCCGGGATTCATGATCCCTTCGGGATCAAAAATGCGTTTTAACTCCTGGATTGTTTTGTAAGACTGGGCATCCCGGTTCAGTTGAAGATACGCCCATGTTCCATAAGGCCGGGCAAAGAATCCGCCCATTCCCACCATGGTTTCACTGGCTTTTTGGAACAGCCGCTTCACCTTTGCCGTCTCCTTTGGATTATTCGAATCATAGGGAAGAATGAACTCCAGATGACAGGAGGTTCCCATATGCTGAGGCTGCACGTACACACCTATTTCATTGGCTGGATATCCTGCTTCTGCTGCCAGCGCCTTCATTGTTTCCACAAAGCCTGGTGCCTTGTCCTGAGTGGTCACAAAGAAGATCTCCTGATAAGCACCTTTTGCCCGCGCTTTCCATCCTGTTTCGTCGGACGAACCCGTTACCGCTGCCAATGCCTGCTCACCCGTAATGCCTGCCAGGCCTGGAACCATTTTCAATGCAAATTGCTGGGCAATCTCTTTTATATCCTGTTCCTGGGTTTCTACACGCAGTTCTGGCAGCAAATCTCTGCCGGCGATCCCCACAAGGGCAATCCATGGCGGCAGCTGCTCACGAAGCTTGGCAATTTGTTCAGGTGTTTCTCCCATTAACCCTGCCAAGGCAGCTCCATTTAACACAAACAGTTCGTCACTAAAGCGCAGGCGAACCACTCGACGCACAAAATCTTCCAGTTCTGACAGCTGCTGAGCCGGCACAAAATACATGCGGTGTATTTGAGGAAGCACTTCCAGCTTTACTGATGCCCATGTGACAACTCCCATGGTTCCCTGTGCTGAAGTCAGCATGCGGTAAAAGTCAAACATCATAGGGCCAGTACTAGCGACTTGCCATCTTTCTTTTTCCCACTGCTTCTCCAGGTCTCTGACGCCGCCACCGGCTTCACCGGTATACATTCTAACCCCATCACCCCAGACCACTTCCATACAGCGCAGCGGATCTGAGTAGCTCCACTGATGAACGGCGTTGATTCTTGGTTCAACCTCCAGCACACTGGTGAGCACAGACTTTCCTGCACGGGGAGCCAGGGAAGTACTCAACGCCAACCCTTTCTCAGCCAATGCGGCCTGCAGCTCTCCGTATGTGACCCCCGGCTCAATGACAGCCATGCGGTGTTGACGGTTAATACTGTGTATTTTTTTCATATTGCTTACATCCACAATCACTGCTTCAGGTGCGCCGGGTACTGTGTCGCCCCGGGTATGCGGCCCCTGGGAACTGACCGGCACCAGCGGTATGCGTGCTTTGTTTGCCCATTTGACCAGTGCCTCCACCTGATCTGCGTCTTTCGGTTTGACAACGCACCAAGGCTTCATCTCTTTTGCAAAACTCTGGTCTTTGGCATAGCCCAACAGAATTTCTGGGCTGTCAAGCAGATTCTCTCCGCCAACAATGTTGCTTAACGACGCTTTGACATTGTCCACTTTTCTACCTCCTTTTGGATCTGTTGTCGCTTCATCTGCTGAATACTTTTTTGATTGAATCTGTTCACTGAATATATTCAGTATATAAGCTGATTTGTGATTTTGTCAATATATAATTTCAAATTTTTGCTTCATTTCGTTTTTTCTGTCTTTTAGCCTTCCCTGTTGCTTTTCTGTTTTTTACACACAAAAAAAAGAGCGCTGCACGCTCTTTTGAGGTTGTTGAAAAAGTCTATGAAAATAGGCTTTTTTTCTTGCAATCAAAAAGGAGATTCGCCCCTTGATGTCGAATATAGATATAAGGGGTGATTCGAATGATGACAAAGAGAGACCATGTTCA